>JANQLL010000101.1 GCA_028280605.1 Candidatus Gastranaerophilales bacterium | reverse complement strand
GACTTTTTAATATGTGTTCACTCATAAACTTATTGTACTGCAAAGCAAAGCTTTGCATAGTTTACGACCCAAGGGGCGGGGAATTCTTTTCGATTAAATGTCAGGGAATGGGTATAAAGAATGGCTTCATAAGTTTTAAGTCGAATAAAATTCATACTACACTCAAAAGCCACTAGGTGTCTTAACTTAAGGTAAAATGCACAACCAGACCTCATACTAAAGTTTCAAAAGTTTCAAACCTAAATACAATATTAAGTATTGTAAACATAAGTTAATATAATGTTACAAAGTTCGGAAAGTGCTTCCCACATTTAATTTAAGATTAGTACAAGGATGTATTAACTAGATTAAGGAGAATCTAACTATGGGTGTTATTATAAATACTAATGTGAGTGCGAATATCGTACAACGTAACATGGGTTACGCTACTGATCGCATAGGTAAGTCGATTGAAAAATTGTCTACCGGTTATAAAATTAACAGAGCATCTGATGATGCGGCAGGATTAACAATTTCAGAGGGATTAAGATCCCAAGCACAAGGTTCTAAAGTAGCAATGTCAAATGCTCAAACAGGTATTAACATGCTACAAATCGCAGAAGGTGACCTTACAATTATTCAGGAAAACCTTCAACGAATAAGAGATCTAACCGTACAAGCGGCAAACGGGACATATGGCTCTTCAGAAAGAGACGCTATTAAAGCAGAGGTTAGTCAACGTTTACAAGAAATTACAAGATTGGCAGATTCATCTGCATTCAATAAGCTAAAATTATTAGACGGAAGTGTTTCCAGCCTTTCACTACAACTTGGCCCTAACCACGTTGCAGGTGCAATTAGCTTGAACGCATTAGACGTAAGTGCACCGTTTAAAGCTGCAAATTCTGTAGATCTTGGCATTTTTAGCACAGAAGATGCAACGTATTTGGACAACTTCTTCTCTACAACGGCAGCAGCCGGTAGCTATATATCAAAGATTGATGCTGCAATTAATGATATATCAACAAGACGTTCGACAATAGGTGCTTATCAAAATAGATTAGAGTCATCTGTAAGAAGTTTACAAGTTAAGGTAGAAAACCTAGTTGCGTCTGATTCTAGAATTAGAGATGTGGATGTAGCAGTAGAAGCAGCAGAATTAACACGAAATCAAATTCTTCAGCAAGCTGCAACATCTTTATTAGCACAAGCTAACCAAGCACCAAGTGTAGCGTTAAGCTTAATTTAAGCAAGCGTTTAACTTAATCATCAAATAAGGGTGTATTTATACTGCCTTTAGAATAACTAAAATCAGTTTATCAAAAGATTAAACTCTTATTAAATATACCCTTTTATGCTCCCACTATAATACTTTTCAGATTATTCAATCTCATATTAAAACTAATAAACTAGTGCAGTGATTCACAAATTTTGAAGACAAAGTAAAAAAACTCCTCAATTTTATATAACACTATTAATATTTAGAATTAACCAAGATCATGTAAAAACATTTTAACTCATCATAATTAATGAATCATAGTACTAGTCTCTGAAAAGAGTAATCTGAAATTTAATTTTGAACCAGAATAATATTCTAATAAAAAATACCTACGAGTACTTAACGTAGCGGCAAGAAATTTAGCGTAGCATTCTTTCTTTTGCGTCAAAAAATAAACAAATTACTTGTTACTTGGGATGCATTAGTAGATAAGAATAAGTGGATTTTCTTTTATTAGCGATTGATTAGCATTAACTAAAATTGATGAAAAAAGCTCAATTAAAGAAAATATCTACTTTACATGATAAAAGCACTTTATTACTTACTTTTTGTGCTACATATAAAAATTTTAAAGATATAAAATAAATTTTAACTAGCCCTATTTTCAGATAAATACATCAATAAAAATAAAAATCTGAAAATATTTAATAAAATTTAACCCATAGTGAATGAACCAGAGGTTGCCATAAAAGGCAATCTCTCTTTTATCCTATTGAAAATTTGCTATTTAATTTATTCATACTTAGACAATCGGGTAATAAAAAATTCTTGTTTATTTAATAAATTTGTGCTATTTAAATAGAGAAAAATTTATTATAAAATGTGGTAAATTTTTAAGTTTTCATGTTTTATATTAAGTAGTTAAAGTTTTGCTGATAGTCATCAGATTTCTTAGATAAAAGTTTTATTAAACAATAAGAGAAGGAATAATGGCAGCTACAGATTATGCGCAAATAAACAAAATAGACTCAATTGATTCATTAACTTTTATTTCTAAAAATAAAACTATTGAAAAAAGTAGCAATTTAAATAATTTTTTAAAAAATTATATTTTATATATTTTAGAAAAAGACAGGAAAAATCAAAATCCTGTTTTTCTTTATTTTGACGAAAATATTATTGATAAATTTATAATGTTTATATCAGGCGCTGCAGCCAGGCCACTATCTATTGGTGTTGCAGGTGAAAGTGCAAGCGGAAAATCAACATTTGTTCAAGACATGATTGCTGCTATCATTGATTATCAAGCAGAAAAAAACTTATCTCATCTTGTGATAAGAGTGAATGCTGATGATTATTATTACGATAGGTCTGAAGAGGTAATACAAGCAGGTAGCTTTGAAAATTTTGCTCAGAACTATGATTTTGATGTACCTGATGCCATTGAATTAACTCTGCTAAAAGACCATATAGAAAAATTAATGCAAGGAGAAAGTGTATTTCTGCCTAAATATTCAATGGATGATAAGGCAATAAGGACAGAAAACCATAGGCTGGCTAATCCTTGTAAGTTTATAATTTCGGAAGGATTGTTTAATCTTAATAAACAGATTAATGATATATTTGATTTAAAAATATATGTAGATATAAGCAACTCAAAACAAAAAATGCGTTGGTTTAAAAGAGCTTCTGAACGATATCTAACAGGCGAAGCCGCGACAAAAACATACAACAATATTATAGAAAATGCGCAAACTCACGTTAAACCAACTATGCGGTTTGCTGATATTATTATAAACGGTGATGCACAAAGAGATAAATATATTAGTATAATCAACAAAGTCATCGAAGTTACAGAGCTAGCAAGAATATAGAAGTAAAAAACGTTTAAGTTACAAAATATTATGAATATAACAGTATTCTCAGGGACATTTAACCCTATTCATATTGCACATTTAATTATTGCAGAAACCGTAAGAGTAGCATTAAATACAGACAAATTTATTATTGTTCCTTCTTTTGTACCGCCGCATCGAAATAAAGATATATTATGTGCTAAACATAGACTTAATATGGTTAAGCTGGCAATTAAAAATAATCCTCATATGGAAATAAGTGATATTGAGCATCTAAGAGGTGGAAAATCCTATTCTGTACGTACAGTAAGAGAAATACTGGGCTTATACGAATCTGATAGCTTAAACTTTATTATAGGAGCTGATGCATTCCATTTAATCGACACGTGGTACAAAGTAGAAGAGCTTGCAAAACTGGTAAAATTTATAATAGTAACACGACCTGACTCTGAAAAAATTGAAAATATTGTAAATTCTGTAAAACTAAAAAATTTTGAATATCAAGAAGTTAAAACACCATTAATGGATATTTCTTCTACTTATATAAGAAATAAAATAGCAGAAGAGAAATCAATAAAATATTTGGTTCATCCTGAGGTAGAAAGGTATATAAAAGAAAATGGATTATACAAATGAAAGCTAAATCATTGCTTAAATTATCTACAGAGTTAAAAGAGTACTTAAAACAAGAGCTATCAGAAGAAAAATATCTGCATTCTATTGGATCTGAGGAAACTGCAAAACAATTAGCAGAATACTTTAATGCAAATATTGAAAAAACCTGCTTTGCTGCATTAATACATGATATTGCAAAAAGTAAAAGTAATGAAGAACTTTTAAGATTAATAAAAGAAAATAATATAGAGGTTTCACCATCCGAACAGGCTGCATTAAAAACTCTTCATGCTCCTGTGGGAGCATTTATTGCAAAAAATGAGTTTCGTATAAAAGATAATGACATTTTAAATGCAATAAGATGGCACACAATTGGACATAAAAACATGTCCAATATTGAAAAAATCGTCTTTTTAGCTGATAAGATTGAAAATAATACAAGAGACTTAAAGTTTAGAAACCAAGTTTTAGAAGTTATATATCATACAAACAGTCTAGATCAAGGACTGCTTATTTGCTACAGGGCAACAATTCAGAGCCTGCTGGAAAGGAAGCTGTTTATTAGCATGGAAACAATAGAGGTGTGGAATTCCTTAATTGAATGTTTGTCAAAATAACTTAACAATGATTTAATAAACTAAAATACGTTACTTTACTTAGTAACAAAGCTTTTTGGATTTATACACCATTTAATTTAGTCTAAAAATTTACTGGAATTTTTTTTAAATAAATGATATTGTTAGATAAATATTAATATAATTCGTTTTTATGTTTTATTATTAGAAGTATTGAGAAAGTAGCTAAATAGTTTATAATCTTAATTAGTTTAGTTAATAATTTTTAATGTTTAAAAATATTTAAACTAAGGAGCTGGAAGTGGAACTAGATCAATATCTTGGTTTGTTTATAGATGAATCCAAAGAAAATCTTCAGAAGCTAAATGACAGTCTTTTAGCATTGGAATCAGATACTGGGAATTTAGAAATATTAAATGACATATTTCGTGTTGCTCATACATTAAAAGGTATGTCGAAAACAATGGGCTTTAATAATGTTGCGGATGTAACGCATCACATGGAAAACCTTTTAGAGCCTTTAAGAAGTGGGACCTTAAGTGCTGATACCAAGATAATTGATATTTTATTTAAATGCTTAGACATGCTGGATTCTTTAATAAACAACATTGCAGATGGAGTGTATGAGGATAATGAAAATAAAGAAGTTATAGAAAAACTTGTACGCGATCTGGAAAGTTTTTTGAATCCAAATGCAGAGAAAAGCGATGACACTCAGCCCGTCGATGAAAAAACAACAAAAGAATCCACACCTAAAAATGCTATACACCTTGAAGATTTTAACGAATACGAAATTGCAATAGTAAAAGAAGCTAATTCCAGTGGCTTTACACCAAAAGAGTTAATTGTTTATCTAACAAATGATTGTGTACTACCTGGCGTTAGAGCATATATGGTAAGCAGGGCGGTTGAAGATCACGGTGAAATAATAAAAACAATACCAACTGTTGAAGAATTAGAAAATGCACAATTTGAAGGTAAATTTAAAATATACTTACTTAGTCAATGCAGTAGTGACGGTATTTCTACTGCTATATACCAAATTTCTGAAATAGAAAAAGTTGAAATAAGCGATATTACGTTTGACGAATCAGCATCAGCAGATGACGCAGTAGTCGCAGAAATAAATGAAGCAGACAATACAGAAGTAGAACAACATGTAGATATATCATCTACTGATAATGAAGAAGATTTGATAAAGGCTGTTGAAGCAAAATTCGCCCAACAGTCAATAAGCCAAACTATTGAACTCACTAAGCCGGAACTTATACAAGAAAAACAAGAACAAATGGTTAAAGAGGTAGCGACATCTAACATAAATGAGTTAAGTGTAAAAGAAGAAATAACTAATACTAGCCAAAATACAAATATTGACACTGAGGAAGAAGAAGATAAAGACAAAAATATATTTAATAAACCTGGATCCGCTTCAAAAATATTATCTCAAACAGTAAGAGTTAGTGCGGATCGAATTGACCAACTAATGAACCTGGTGGGTGAGCTAGTAATAAGCCGAACCAGAATTAACCAAATTTCAGGTCAATTAAAAGATACAGAATTGGTTAGCTCAGTTGGACTAATGGGCAACATTACTACTGATATACAAGAAATTGTAATGAAATTAAGAATGGTTCCTATGGAACAAGTCTTTAATCGTTTTCCTCGATTAGTCCGAGATCTCGCAAAAGATTTAAATAAAGAAGTTAATCTCAAGATTACAGGTAAAGACACTGAGATTGACAGAGTTGTTATTGATGAAATTGGCGATCCTATGGTTCACTTGATAAGAAATTCAATGGATCACGGATTAGAAAATCCTGAAGACAGAATTAAAAATGGTAAAAAAGCCAAAGGAACATTGGAATTATCTGCTTTTAATGAGGGTGAAAATATCATTATCAAGGTTACGGATGACGGAAAAGGTATTGACCCTGAAAAGGTAAAAGAATCTGCTATAAACAAAGGTATACTGACTAGAGAAGCAGCCAAAAACTTAACCCAAAAACAATCTTTAGAATTAATATTTGCGCCAGGTTTTTCAACTGCAACAGTTACAACTGATGTATCAGGCAGAGGGGTTGGAATGGATGTTGTTAAATCCAAAATAGCATCACTTGGTGGTAATGTAACAGTGAACTCAACAATTGGAAAAGGCACAACTACAATAATAAGCCTTCCTTCGTCTATGGCAATCGTTCAGGCTTTATTAATAAAAGTAGGTGAAGAAATTTACGCAGCACCATTAAACTATATTAGCGAAGTAATAAATATTGAGCCTGACCAAGTAAAAAACATACAAAAAAATGAAGTTATTGTACTAAGGGGCAAAACACTTCCTTTGGTTAGACTACATGACCTCTTGGAAGTAGAAAATTATGTAGAAGACAAATCGCAGCCATTAACAATTGTTGTAATAAAATCACAAAACAAATATTCAGGTATTATTGTTTCTGAATTAATAGGGCAACAGGAAATTGTAATAAAACCGATAAATAAAAAACTATGTAAAGATGACTATATCTCTGGAGCAACAACTTTAGGAAACGGTCAGGTTGCGCTTATTATCAATGTAAATTCTTTATTCAAAAAAGTATAAGAGGTTTTTTAGATGTTAGATAAGTTATTAAAAGATGGACAAACCGATTTTCAGCTGGTAGTATTCACAATAGGCAGTGAAGAATATGCTCTGCCTATCACATACATTCAAGAAATCATCACCTATCAACCATTAACCAAAATACCTCATTCATCTGCATCAATAGAGGGTGTTATCAATCTTAGAGGTGTAGTTATTCCAATAATAGACGGAAGAAAAATGGTTGACTGCTCTGAAAGTAAGGATAGAAATAAGGATGATTTGAGAATCATAGTTATAGAAAATGCCGAGAATAGATATGGTCTAATTGTAGATAATGTATCAGAAGTAACTCATATGAACTCAAAAGATGTTGAACAGCCCCCAAAAGAAATTGGAGAGAATGAGAGTAGCGTATGGGGGGTCGGCAAATATAACGGAAACTTAATAGTTCTTTTAGATCCTTCTAAAATAGCGAATTTTAATAATCACAATTTTTCTTTAAATGAAGCTAAAGAAAAAATTAAAGAAGAAGTAAAAGTAGAAAATTAATCAAAGGTTATTTATGAAACCAGATATTACAGAAGTAGTAGATAAAGTTGACAAACTGCCAGAGCTCAATGCTGTAGTTTTACAAGTTGCAAAGATGTTGGATAATCCTGATATAAAAATCAATGATTTATCCAAGGTTATATCTTCTGATGCATCATTAACTTCACAGCTTTTAAAGCTCTGCAACTCTGCACATTATGGATTTTCCAGAAAAGTTTCAAGTGTAAATGATGCAATCTCAAAATTGGGCTTTAAAACATTAAAGAATCTCATTTTTGTTGCAATCTCGCATGGTCTATTAAAAACAGATCTCAAAGGATATGACTTAGAAGAAGGTCAACTATGGTCTAATGCAATAAGCTGCGCAGTTTATTGTAAATATCTTGCTAGTACATCTAACTATCAAGATCCTGACTTAGCTTTTACGGCAGGTTTATTAAGAGACATCGGAAAAATCATTATACATGAATATGTCAAAGAAGGCTATGATGATATTATCAATCTGATCAACTCGAATAATATATCATTTTCCAGTGCTGAATGTCAGATATTAGGATTTGACCATTGTCAAATTGGTTCAAAAATAGCAACAAAGTGGAATTTTCCTGAGAAACTTATAGAGACAATTGAACATCATCATAGCCCTGATCAAGCCTTTAGAGCAAATTGTTCAGATTTAAAGCTTGTGTCAATTGTTCATATTTGTGATTCAATAACAATGATGTTAGGTACAGGTATTGGTAGTGATGGTATGATGTATCATTTAGAATTAAAATCTTTTGAAAATCTAGATATACCACAACAATCTAAAAGTCTTGAAGGTTTAATTTCTAATATGGTAGAATTGAATTCCGAAATTGAAGCATTGGTAGGGTTTATAAATGGAAACAAATGATAAACAAATAAATCAAATGCAGCTTGATTTATTAGGTGAGCTTGGAAATATAGGATCAGGTAATGCAGCTACTGCGTTATCCCAAATATTAAACAAAACAGTTTACCTGGATGTCCCAAATGTTGAATTATGTAACATTTCTGAGGTCGGTAAATCTTTTGGAGACCCTGAACTCAAAAAAACAGCGGTATTTTTTCAAACTCAGCAAGACGTAAAGGGTTATGTTTTATTAGTTTTTGAAGATGAAGATGTTAAAAAAATTAGCAAAATTGCCGCAGGAGGCATGGAAATAGATGCCGATTCGGTTATGACAGAAATAGGTAACATTGTAGCCGGTTCTTATATAGGTGCATTAGCATCTATGGTGGAAGGGAAAATAGATTTAACTCCTCCACAAATTGCTCATGATATGTTAGGTTCATTAATTGATAATATTGTTTCATTAATTTGCGTAGTTGCAGATGAACTGGTAATAATAAAAACTAAAATGACAATAGGAAATGAAACAATACCTAGCTTTTTCATATTATTTTTAGAAGATGAGTCTTTAAAAAAATTGTTAGATTATTTTAATTTTGAGAAGTAAGAAGCAATATGACTAATATAAATGTTGGAATGGGCGAAATTAAAACGTCAAATACACCAAATAATATTCTAATTGCGCCAGGATTAGGCTCCTGCATTGGTATAACAATGTATGATAACATAAAAAAAATAGCAGGAATGGCACATGTCGTATTACCATCTGCAAAGGAGACAAGCGGACAAGTTGCATTGCTAGGTAAATATGCTGATACAGCAATACCTGAAATGATTGCAAAAATGAAAGAACTGGGTGCTCAAACTAAAGATATTGAAATAAAAATGGTTGGTGGAGCACAAATGTTTAACCTTGAAAGAGGTGGAAATATTTTAAATATTGGTATGAGAAATATATTAGCAGTAAAAACTGCTATAGAAAAAGAGAAATTAAAGATTTCTGCATCTGATACAGGCGGTAACAAAGGTAGAACATTAAAACTAAATGTCGAAACCGGTACTGTTCTGGTTAAAATTTTAGGTCAAAAAGAAATAGAACTATAGTATATGATTAGGAGGAAAATATAAAATGCCTACTGTTTTAATTGCAGATGACGCAGCTTTTATGAGAATGATGTTAAAGGATATATTGACCAAAAACGGTTTTGACGTTGTAGGAGAAGCCGCAAATGGTCTGGAAGCTGTGGAACAATATGAAAAATTGATACCTGATCTTGTAACTATGGATATAACCATGCCACAATGTGATGGAATTAATGCATTGAAAAAAATAATGTCTATTAATCCATCAGCAAAAGTTATTATGTGCTCAGCAATGGGTCAACAGGCTATGGTTATCGAATCCATTCAAGCAGGTGCAAAAGATTTTATAGTAAAACCATTTCAACCACAAAGGGTAATAGAAGCCGTGAAAAAATTATTAGGTTAAATCGCACAATCTGAAAGGACATGGTCTTGTTAATTAACTGCATAAAACAGTTTAAAACTTTTATGTTGCTGGTTGTTATATTTCATGTGCTAACCAACAGCTCTTTTGCAAGACAGGCTGAAATTAAAAATATTGATGGTATAAACTTAATTAAAATTAGTAAGTTAAATACTAATAATAAGTCTCAAATAAAAACATTACACAGTGATTTATTAAAAAATATCAATGATGATAAAAAAAATAAGCCATTATCAGAAAAAGCAGGTAAAAATGATTCAAATATATTAGATAATATTTCTCCTAATCAACTAAAACAAACGAATAAAGCGTTACCAGACAGCTTAAAAGATATGAAATCTACTAGCAACCAAGAGCCAAACTTAATTACACTGACTGGAGCATTATTCTTTGTAATATTTTTAATTCTTATATTTGGCGGGCTATATGCTAAATTTCAAAGAATAAACCTTAGTAAGGTATTTGAAGGCAAATTTGAAACTACTGATACTGATTCTTTAAAAATATTATCAACCGTAAGCTTAGGACAAGGTAAAACCGTTCATTTATTGGAAGTTAACGGCGAAAAATTTGTAGTAGGCAGTACTAATAATAATATAAATTTAATAAAAGACTTATCAGAAAAAAGTAAATCTTTTGAAAATATTATGAATACAAAAGACATTGATGTTTTAAATATAAATAATCCAGAGGAATATGACAGTGTGTATTCTGATGAGTACAAAGAATATTTGAATAAAAATAAAAAAGAAAAATAAGATAAAAATTTTTACAAATTATAACACAATCGTAAAGCTTGCCAGTAAAGAATCGCAAGCTTTTTGGGATTTTAGTATTTTTATATATTCTTTATTCAAATTCTCTGATAAAAGATGGCTCCATTTTTCATGACCACCCGGTTTGCCTTTAGCTAGCCAATAAAGATGATTAGTTATAGGATAACGTTGATATTGTTTAATGTAATCAATTTTATAGTCAGCTTTGGTTATAATTTCTCTTAGATTATCTTCGTTAAATAAGAACAAATGACAACTCCAATAAGTTAACTCTTGGAAAGCTCTACTTTCATATATAGACATTAATGCATCATTGGCATTTGGTACCTCGACTATTATTCTTCCATTTTTATTTAACAAATTCTTTAAAGAACTCAACAGCTCAATTGGTTTTGGAATATGCTCCAACACATGAAACATTGTAATAACATCAAATTTATCTTTTATCTGATCTAAATTAGAATATACTTTTAAATTATGTTCTTTAAAATAGTTACTTAAACCTTGATCTAACTCCAAGCCCGAAACGCTTTGTGCATAGTCCTTGGCTTTTAATAAAAAACCACCGTTACCACAACCAAAATCAAGAATATTTTTACCTTTTATTTTATCTTTAAATTGATTAAATCTTCTTATATCATCTTCTGATGTATTTTTTATCCAGTTTTTGAGTTCTATACTACCATTGTGCATTCCAGAATTTTCATAAAATTCATTTTGAATATGGTCAAATGTTGAGAGAAAGATCAAGCCACAATTTTGACACTTTAATACCTTTATATTTTTATTATCTCTAGTAAATGGAAAATTTTCTTCTATATTATTCTGATGACATAAGTAACATTCTTGATTTTTAAATTCTTTATTCATAAGTTTATTTTTTTATCAACTAATATAATACTAAATACTAATAAGAAGTTATAAATAATTATTTGATACCATTGCATATTAAAAAAATATTTGATATGTTAATATTATGCAACAATTAATAAATAGCTAAAAGAGAATTTTTTATGCTAATGTCCACTTTATATTATACATCATTATGGTTACTCCTAATAGCATTATTAGGAATATTTATATACCGCTTAACATTTTATAAATATAAAAAATTTGAATCTCATTATGAAAAGGGTACAAACGCATATCTTAGTGGAAATTATCCATTGGCTTTGAGCAATTTTTTAGAAGCTTTAAAAATAAAACCTACAGACAAAGGTGTTTTATACAACTTAGGACTAATTTGCTTTAATTGCGAAGATTATGAAAATGCTGAAACTTATTTTTTAGATGTACTTGATGTGGATTCAGAGGATGCAGATACTTATTATAATTTAGGATTGATTTATTCTAAACTGGATGAAGTAAACAAATCCATAGAATATTTTAATATGGCAATAAACTATAACCCGGACGATAGTGAAACTTATATAGGTTTAGGATTGCTAAACTTTAAACAAGAAAATTATGATGAATCAATAGAAAATTTTTTGAATGTTCTAAATTTAAGCCCGGAAATATGGGAGTATAATTTATATTTAGCAAAAGCTTATGATGAAAGAAGCAACAAAACAGCTTCTTTACAAGACATTGACAAAGCAATAGAATACTTTGAATCTTATATTGAAAATGATCCTGAATCTGAAGAGGCACTTTATAAATTATCAATTTGCTATGCTAAAAAAGGTAATTGGGAAAAATCAGTTGAGCTATGCGAACAAGTCATACAAATTAATACAGCTGCTGTAGACGCTTATAATCAACTTGGATTGGCATATTTCTGTCGTGGAAAGATAGAAGAAGCAGTTGACATGTACAAAAATGCAATTCATCATGCGCCTGATTTTGCAAGTGCCTATACAAACCTTGGCTATGCCTATGAAAAATTAGAAAACTTAGAAGAAGCCAAAAAAATGTTTGAAAAATATATAGAAATTTGCCCTGACTGTGAAAATATAGAAGATATCCAAGAACGTATAAATAGCATAAATGAAAGCTTAAAAACATAAACAGTTAATAAGCTTTCATAAAAAAATTATAATTATAAATAAATTGTTGATTTAATTAACAAAATTATTCTTGTGCAGGTTCCATTTCTCTAAATGCTTTTTTCAAAGTCATTAAAACACTATTAGGTTTAAACGGTTTAAGTATAAAATCAGAAGCACCCAGCTCTAAAGCCTCTTTTATATAAGATTTTTGACTAATTGCTGAACACATAACTATTACGGCTTTAGGATTTAAAGACTTGATCTCTTTTAAAGCTTGCAGTCCGTTAAACTTCGGCATTGTTATATCCATAGTAATAGCATCGGGCTTATATTGATAAAAGAACTCCATAGCCTCAAGACCATTACCGGCTTCCGCTACTACCTCATAGCCTGCTCCTTCGAGAATGTTTCTCAGATTTCTTCTCATAAAACTGGAGTCATCAACAATTAGAATTCTTTTTTTGTCCTGAGCTTGACCATCCATTAATTATTTCCTTTGAAAAATTATTAGCCTTATATGTATAGTATAAAGGTATATACAAAATATGTAAAGCATAAAATTAAGAATTATTTAAATCTTAATAAACCTTAAAATTATAAAAAACTCAAGAAATGATATTAAAGTACTTCATATAATACTCTTCACCCTTTAAGGTAAGTCTATACTTGTTTGAGTTATTACTTTCCTGAGCTAATAATTCTATTAAATTTGTATTTAAACAATTTTTTATTACAGAATGGTCAATAGTCTTTTTATTAAAGTTAAAAATCATTGAATTTAAATCTTTCAATGTAAAATTATTAATGCCTTTATACTTTCTTAAGTAATATGCAGTTACTATTAACCAATCTTCCTGTTTATAAGGCGCCGTAATATTAGCAAAGTCATCAAAGTTCATTTCTTCTACAGTATTATCAGTATGTTCATCTTGCAAATCAAGAATTTTTAATTTTTCAGCTTCAGGAAGATTATCAAGCCATTTTAATGCTTGATTTATTTCATTTTCTGATGGCTTATATTCATTTTTAAAATTTGTCATAAGCTTATTACTTTTTAAGTTTGTACTTACAATAGTTGGCTGACTTACTTTTTTTTGAATAACTTGTGGTTCTATTTTGGAAGGCTGTTTTTTTATTTTATTATTTTTTACAGATTTTCTCAATATTTTTATTTTATCTTTATTTACTGATGATTGTTGATTTTTATAAGTTGTCATAAAAGAAGTTAGAGCTTTTTCTGTTTCATTATTATATAAGTCTTCGAAAAACACATCAAATATATGCGAGTTGGAAAAACAGCCTTTGATCTCTTTGTCCTTCTTTTTTATTTTAAAATCATAATAAGTCAATTTTACTATCTCCGAACAGTAAGACTCGATATTCTTTATTCCTTATTTAAAGGATATCACTTCCAAATTTTTATAACAAGAATTTATGAATTATTTTTTTAAAACAAATATATTTTCATATAAACAAACTATAAATTTTATTACAAATTTGCCATATTTTTTAACAATTTGCACAATTTTTACTTTTTATCTGTTTTAATATTAGTGGGATACCTTCTAAAATAAAAAAAACAAAGGTATAATATACATACTCAAAAATACTTTTCAGATTATTCAATCGTGTTTAGAAAGATATGCTCTAAAAAGAGTAATTCGAAATTTAATGGAAAAACAGTAAAAGCATATAAGAGTAAAGCGTCAAGATTTGAAGGATCCAACCAAGATTTAACTATGTAAAAACAAATAGTTAATACACAAAAAGGTGAAGGCTCATAAAAAAATAATTCGGTTAAGTAGCATGTTTGTCAGCTGAAGAGGGAATATGAACAAGCAAAAGGAAATTGAGCAGCTATTAACAAAGCAAAGAGAAAAACTAAATACATATTTATCAAAATTTACCATGCTTCAAAAGGTGGTGCGAAATCGTCATAATAATTTTATTTATGACAATATCACCCAATTTTGCAGAAAAAACAAGTGCGCAGATGTAGATAATTCGGCTAACGTTTTAATAGGTATTAATCAAAACTTAATTTCTGCACAAGTTAAAAATGAAATAAAAAAATCAATTAGTTTATTATACGGTCAAGAATCGTGTGAAGTCATCTATAAAGAAGCTGAAAGCTTAATAGCTCGAATAAAAAAAGAAAGAGAAAAACAGCAAGATTTAATAAAAGAAGATTTGAAAAGAACTTGCCAATGGTATAAAAATGAAATCTTATATGTCTTTTATCCTGACCAGTTTGGAGTAAATGACAAAAATTCACCGGGGACATTCAAAGAATGTGCTCAAATGTTGGACTACCTAAAGGATTTAGGTGTAACAACCATTTATATTCTTCCTTTTTTAGAATCTCCTTTTGGAGATGCAGGCTTTGATGTAAGCAACCCTAAAGGTGTTCGCAAAGACTTAGGCGGAGTGGAAGAGTTTGAAATTTTAGCTAAAAAAGCCAGGAAAAAAGGTATAAAAATAAAGGCGGACTTAATTTTAAATCATTTGTCAGATCAATGCGAATGGTTCCAGCAGGCATTGCAAGGTGATGAAGAAAAAATAAATTATTTTGTCCACAGAGAAGAAATGCCCGAATGTATTAAATATAAAGATCCGCAACATGGCGTTGTGGTTGATTATAAAGAAGACGACGGCAGCATATCATCAAGACGGCTTATGTTTCCCGACAGTTGCGACAATCATTTCAGACGAGAAATTATCAATGGGAAAGATTATTACTTTTATCATACATTCTACGATTTTCAACCGGATTTAAACTGGAAAAATCCAAAGGTTTTATTCGAGGCATTAGACATAGTTGGTTTCTGGGCAAACAAAGGCATTGATATCTTCAGGTTAGATGCTATACCATTTTTGGTTGACAAAAAAGGAACAAACGGCGAAAATCTACCAGAAACACACGCTGTTGTCAGAATTATAAGTTTATTTTTAAAGACAATTGCTCCAAAGTCAGTTTTACAAGCAGAAGCCTGCGAAATGCCAAAAGAAATTTTGCCTTACTTTGGAGAAGAACAAATTACCAAAAAAGCAAACAATAAGTATTTAATGCGTACAAACGGCGTTCAAGTAGCTTATAATTTCCCGTATATGCCAGCTATCTGGGCAAATATTCTAACACAAGATTGCAATCATTTTTGGGAGGCACATAATAATACTCCTAAAATTCCTGAATCTGCAAGCTGGACAGTATTTTTAAGGGTTCACGATGAACTGACTCTTGAGATGGTTTCTCAAGACACCAGAAAGTTAGTTTACGATAAGCTTATTGAAAAAGGTCAAAGCTTTAGAGAAGGCTTAGGTGTAAGCGGTAGAATGGCTGACTTTTTAGATAATGACAAGAGAAAAATATCTTTAGCGTTTTCTATATTAATGTCAATGCCGGGCATGCCGATAATTTATTACGGTGATGAAATCGGGGCTAATAATAATTATTCTTATGCTCAAAAATCTGAAAATATAAGAAAAATAAAAAATCCAAATATAGAAAATGCATACGATAGCAGAGATATAAACAGAGGTCCTATTTCCAGAAGAGAAATATGCAATGTTGCTAATAACCCTAGGTGTACAAGGCATAATATTTATAAGAATCTTAAAAAATTGATAAAAGTACGCAAGGAATCTACTTGTTTATCCAGAGGAACTATTAGCAATATAGATGCGCAAAACTCAAAGGTTTTTTCTTACTTAAGAAAAGATCAAAGGCATTGTGTTTTAGTTTTAAATAATTTATCAGAATACAAAACAACAGCAACTATTAAAGTTACTGATGTTTTAAAACGATTATTAAGAAATAAATTAATTCTTATAGATTTAATTACTAAAAAACCTGTTAAGTTTAAAATTAAAAACTCAGAATTAAAAATAGAGCTCCAGCCTTATCAGAGTTTTTGGATTGGCTTAAAGTAAGTTAACAATATTCTGCCTCAACATCTTTTATTTCTAAAACTTACTTTATTTTATAGTTAACTCATTATTTCCATAGCTTTAGATAGATATTAATATTTGATAAAAAATATTAATATCTATTAATTGTATCTACAATTTTTTTGAAATCTTCGACACTCAATGTTGGACTCATTGGCAAACTCAAAATCTCATTATGGATTTTTTCAGTAATAGGCAAGTCCAGATCATTCCATTCTTTGTAAGCTTTTTGCTTATGAGGAGCAATCGGATAATGTATCATTGTTTGTATATTATTTTCTTTTAGGTAAGCCTGTAAATCTTCTCTATCTTTTGTCCTGACAACAAATAAATGCCAAACATGAGACTCTTTGTTTTCGCAGCAGGGCAATATAATTTTTTGATTTTTAATATTATTAAGATAATAATCAGCTATAAATGACCGTTTCTCATTATCTTTATCTAAATATTTAAGTTTAATCCTTAATACAGCCGCCTGAATCTCATCAAGCCTACTGTTAATACCTTTATAGTTGCAGTGATATTTTATTTGAGAACCGTAATTTCTTAAAGTTTGTATTTTTTCAGCCAAATCTTTATTATTAGTAACTACAGCACCACCGTCGCCTAAAGCACCAAGATTTTTTCCGGGATAAAAACTAAATGCCGCTGTGTCTGATAAACTTCCTGTTCTTTTATCTTTATAATAAGCTCCATGAGCTTGAGCTGCATCTTCAATTACTTTAAGATTATATTTTTGAGCAATAGAGTTTATTGCATCCATATCAGCAGTTTGCCCGTAAAGATGAACCACCATAATTGCTTTAGTTTTAGATGTTATTTTTTCTTCAATTTTAGCAGGGTCAATATTATAAGTATTTATATCCGGCTCTACCAACACAGGCTTAAGGTTATTTTGTGATATTGATAATATTGAAGCTATATAAGTATTTGCAGGCACTATAATTTCATCATTAACATTAAAATCAAACGCCTTTAAAATCAAAGACAAGGCATCAAGACCATTGCCCACACCCATACAATATTTTACTTCGCAGTAATCGGCAAAAGCCTTTTCAAATCTCTCTACTTGCTGCCCTAAAATATACCAGCCCGAATTTAGTACTTCATTAATATTTGATTCTATTTCATCTTTATATTGATTATTTATTTCTTTTAAGTCCAAAAATTGTATCACTGCTAACTCTCCAAATCTATTTTTTATAAGTATAAATAACCCTATGATTTTAAGAGATAGGTAAGCTTTCCTATTTATTTACAGACTTGGTATTAAGCTACATAGGCCTGACAATTGTAACCGGCTTGCTATGCGGCATTATATCTTGCAATGTGCCAGACTTGGACGTAAGTATTATAAATTGAAACTCTTGCCCTTTTTCTACATTTAATTTTTTAAAAGGTATAGATAGCTCGTGAACAGTTTTTCGCTCTTGCTTTACACTGGTTGCTTTTTGCATTTTCCACAAATTATTTTCAATAGCTTCTGAAAATATAACAGGTTTTGTTGAATAAGCATCTATATGTATTTCTATTTCCTTAGAAAATGAATACTTAACGGTTTCCGGGATAATATTATCTTTTATTCTTATTCTTACTGATGAACTCGCATTAAACTGTTCGGCTATAAAGCCATATATATAAATTTTAGGCGTGTCATCCAGATTTTTATGATTTACATCAAATCTAAAATAAATATTATTTTCATCAAAACCAAAAAATATACGTCTTAAAAACTTATCACCATTGGTTGTTATACCTTGAGGTATTTCAATACAGCCAGCATTTGTCCATTCTTCATCAGAGTCAACAAGACCATTAATAATAGGCTTTAATAAACCTTTTGGCAACTTAAGCGGCTTGCCTACTAAAAAATGAATAGGCGTATGTAAATAACCGGGTATAGGCTTATCCAGCAATTCATAAATATATTGCAAATTAGCCCTAAATAACTCATCAAATAAATTATCCTGCCCAGAATCATTAGGCTCGCCATACCACCAGAACCAATCACTGCCCTGAGCTATATAAAAACACTTCCAGGCTTCTTCTTCGACTTCTTTGCTATAACTTTTTTCTTTAATAAGCTTCTTAAGGTCTTTTTTGGTTTTGCTCAAATAGTTCCACGCTATATTCTTGGATGAATCGCCTATCCACACATCAAAATTTCTGTTTATCCAAGAGCCTGCGTGTATTGAATCTAAAGGTTTAGGTTCTATAGAATTATCAAGATAATCACTTAGCGTAGATATATTTAATGTTTTATCCTCTGATAATAAAGAATACAAATCATTTAAAAACGGCTTACCGTCTTGATGATAATTTTCCCAGCAATTTTCCCCATCAAGTGCAATAACTACAACATGATTAGTATCAGGTGTATTCTCAAGCTTGGTTTGCACGCCTTTTATTCTTTCATACAAATCCTCAGCTGCTATTTGAGGGTTAATTTTATCATATTCAAAGCCTACAAGGTCAGATAATACAGTGTTTCTAAACACGATTGAAATATTTTTATTATTTTTAAAGTTTAATTGATAAGGAATACAAAGATCATAAGGATTTTCCAACTCTCCGTTAAAATCCCTGATAAACTCTTTTTGCAAAGTCCTTGCAAGGTTACCCTCATCTGATATTGTCCATTGTATACCATTCTGAGCCAACAGTTCCATTGTTTCTATGCTTATGCTTTGCTCTGATAGCCACATGCCTTTAGGCTTTTTACCAAACACAGATTTAAATTTCTTCAAGCTCTCTTTTACATGCCATTTGGCATCAGCAGTAAAGGATTTATTTTTTTCCGGCAGGTTAATATTTGGTGATGACTGCCTTGCTGAGTCAAAATCAATTAAAAGAGGTATAATCGGATGGTAGTAAGGACTTGTGATTAAGTCTATTTGTCCCTTTTCAAAGAATTCTTTGTATTTGGGGATTATTTGCTTAATAATATCACGCTGTATTTGAATTATATCTTGCCTGTCTTTTAGGGTATAATTGCTGCCCTTATAAAAAAGAGTTTTTAATTTATCGTTATTCTCTATCCAGTCAGGGTCAAACCATACAAGGTTAAAACATGCCAGTATATCAGAATATTCTTGTTCAGAAAATGCAAATATATCAGGCGTATCTTGGGCATAGCGTTTTTGATAAAGCCTTTCAAAAGAAGCATGAGTGCAGATCAAGTTTGCATAATTAGCGTCAAAAAAGTTTTCCAGGATAAACAGCTTATCTTCTTCTGTTAAGTCTTTGGTGCCTTTTAATGTTAAAAGAGAATGCGTATCATTAGCTTTGTTATCAGCGTAATCATATAACTGATCTATTAAACATGGCGTAAGATTGAACGTTTGTTTTATATTCGGGTATTTTTCCAGTATCGACAGCATATCATAATAGTCTTTGATTGCGTGCAGCCTTGTCCATGGCATTAGGTATTCACCTGCCTTAGGGTGCTTATAAACGGGTTGGTGCATATGCCACACAAAACAAACTGTCAACTTCTTGGTCATGTTTCTTCCTTAATCTATTTTTGTTTATGATTTTACAATAACTATGCTGATTTATACACCCTTTAAAAAGTTTAGCAGTGATTTGTGGTGTATCGAGTTATAAAATTAAAGTATTTGAAGGAATGATTTGTAGTTAGATTAGGGTAAAATTTACAAAGTTTTCAATAATTGAAAATTAGATTATGATTATATTGTAGTATAAGAGATATTAAAAAAGGGGTATCAAATGAACGATAACACAATAAACCTGAACAATTACAAATTCAATAAGGATTTTAAAGGTAACTATACGCTTTATATAATAATAGCAGTGTTTGCATTGCTTTTATTATTACAAAAGTCTATAGTTATAGTAGATGTAGGGACACGGACAATATTATTTAACCCGATTGTTAGCAAGGTCAGATCTGTTGGCGAAGGGTTGCATTTTATTGTGCCTTTTATCGAATATCCGATACAAAAATATGATGTAAGAGAACAAACTTACACTATGGGCGCAGTAAGAGATGCTCAACTTATAGGAGACGAAGGTATAGTCGCCTTAACCTCTGACGGGCAAAAGATCAATATGGATATGTCTCTTATTTATAGATTAGATCCTAATACAATAGCTGAAATGCATCAAAACATAGGACCTACCTATCTTGATAAAATCATAAAACCACAAATTAGAAGTATAACAAGAAATGTAGTTGCAGAGTATCCTGTTGAAAAAGTCTATTCTGGAGAAAGAGCTGAAATACAAGATAAAATATACGAAAAAGCCCAAAAAGAACTTAATAAAAATAATATCTTAGTATCAAAAGTATTAATAAGAAAAATAACTTTCTCAGCTGAGTTTGCTAAAGCGGTTGAGCAAAAACAGGTTGCATTGCAAGAAGCTCAAAGAATGAAATATGTAAACCAAAAAGAAGAGCTTGAAAAACAAAGAAAAATTATTGAAGCTTCGGGTATAGCTAAAGCGTATGAAATAGAAGGTCAGACATTAAGAAAATACCCGGAGTTAATACAAATGAAGTATGTAAATAAAATTGGTCCGGGTGTTAAAACAATTATTTCTGATCAGGCATCAATTCTTAACTTTCCGGCTGACTTGCTGAGAGATAGCAAGTAAAGGAAGCTTTACCTACTTAATAATAACTTAAAATGGCTGCTTTTCCTGGGTTGGAAAAGCAGCCATTACAAAATTCGCTTCTTTTAGCCTTAAAGAGAGCCAAAAAAATATTCAATTGTATGTTGCAGATAATTTAAACAAAAACAGGCAATGATAGTCTTTTGATAGAAAAATAGGCACACTTATCCTCTATGCGAGAAAAATAGTGCTTGGAAATTAAATTTTGCGTGGCTGGCGCATCCTTTAATCTCAAGTAAGATAATAGTTTTATGCTTTTTAATATTTGATTTAATGCTTTATTATTAACATTAAGCATGTTTAATGTTTGTTTTTTATTTTTATTAAAAGTTTGTGCGGATGTGGCATCTGCTTGATTGTTTTTATATACTTTTATTTTCTTTTTTAATTCTTTTAAAAAGAGAAATATATTATAAAAATAAATATCAATATACGCAAAAGCAGAGAAAAAAAGCTTTTTCCCGTTAGTTAGATTTTGTGGGGCAATAGTTAGGCATAGGAATGAGATTATATTCCACAAAATATTGCATAGATTTTTAGCGTATTGTGTTAACTTCATTTTTTATAGCCTTTAGTTCTTTTTCATAAAATTTTTAAAAAACCAATCTATTATTAATTATATCTTTTGTATATATTTTAACATTTTTTCAAAAATTACACAGGCTTTAAAATACAAAAATGCTATCTTTGTAACATTCCGTTACAAAAAACTATTTTAATGTACTTAGTTAGACTGGAGACCTAATTACTCTTTAAGTAGATTCATATACCCACATATCATCTGTGAAACTAACACATTGCATTCCCCTAGGTCTAATTCCGCCATAATCTATTATTTTTCGTTTTCCTCTTTTACCTATAATGTTACCTTTCCAGTCAAGACAAAGTAAGCCATCAATGCACAAAATTTGTTTTCCATCTATTTTTACAAATTTAGGATTTGCATCATTTATGCTACTTTTTACAGGCTTGGCCTTATCTATATATTTTGTTATCATATAAGAATTATCTAAGGATTTTCCAAAATCAGCAAAGTAAAACTTTGCAAACCCCTTGCGAGCTTTACGTGTCTTTATGAAACATGCTATATTGGACTCTACACCTTTCCCTTGAGAATAATGCTCCTTTAAAGACTTATCCTTAAAGATTTTTAGAACATAATTTTTATCATCACCAGTATTGATATTATAGGCTCTTCCGTATGTTCCTTCTCCTATATAATCAATATTAACTCGTTTATCATAATTCAAAGTAATGCTATAAGCTTCTTGCTTTAGACCTTGCCTATTACGTTCTTGCAAATATCTTACAATACTTCTAAGCTTTTTAAGATTTAATTCCGGGGCATTATTCTTCCAGGGTTGCTTACCTATAGTTATTTTTGCTCCTACTGGCAAATATTTCATAAATTCTAGGATTGACTCTTTGTCACAAAAAACTACTTTTTCAAAAGCTTTCTCTAGTGCATTTTTGCCACCTGTTAAAGCTTCGATCAGTTTTTTGGCAGTATCATGTGGCGACTTATTTAAGACGTTTTTAATAAAATTATATGTTTTCCTGGCTTTATAAGCTTTAAAATGTTTTTGAATTGTTGTAGCTGCTTCTTGTTGTTCTTTTAAATTTTTCCTTGCTAGATATCCTCTAACATTTTTTTGAATTACTGCTTTTTGAATTACTCTAGCTGCTTTTACTTGATTATTAACTGCACCAACTGCGTACATATTACACTTCCAAATTTTCATCATTTTATTTATAACATTAAAGTAAAAAATTTAAAACTAACTACAATTCAACCTTGGGATAACTTTACCAAATATTATCAATAATAAAAAACAAATTGCCTAAATAAAGAATTTTAGACCGCTAAATGAGTTAAAGCCTAAAATTCTCAAATTTTATTATAAAATTTTTCTTTTGCCTTATTTTTATTTAGGATTTGATAGAATAGAGGCTAAATATTGTGCAACCTTGGTTTTGGGCACACCAAACTCTCCATATCCGCCATAAAAACTTTTAAATATATCAATCGGTTCTTCATTGCCTTGAATTAAAGCATGCTTTATCTCAAAAAACTCTGCAAGCAATGCTTCTTCTACTGACATATTTTTAGATTCAGGTATTTTATGTATGTCTCTCTCATCTACGTACAAATGAAACTTTACTGTAAAAACTTCTTCACTCAGGGCATTTAAGCCTCTAGGGCCAGACTCTGGGTCAACCCAAAGCTCTCCGCCGCTTTGCACATACCATGAGGGTATTCTCATCTCTAAGTCACTTGGCAAAGTTATGCCAGCTTCATATAAATTATGATGTTTGGCCACTGCACAATCAAAAAAATTTAATAACAAATTATAATCAACTTCGCCCTCTCTTGGAATCAGCATATAATTATAATCAATCATTGCTCTGGGATAGTTTTTTCTTAATGGCGAGTACATTTCCTTAGATATTGTTTTTTCGCTAAAATAACCGCTCATTATGTTTCCCCCTATATATTTTTAAATATTAGATTAAATGCTTTTTAAACCATTGTGCAGCTTTTTGGGCTACAATCTCCAGGGTTCCTTCTTCTATAAATAAATGAGTCGCATTTGGAACTAAAGTAAGTTCTTTTTCGCATACAAGTTTTTCTAAGGCATATTCATTCAGCTTTATAACTTCTGTATCAGCTCCTCCAACAATCAAAAACGTAGGAGATTTTACTTTATGTAGATTAGGTATTGATAAATCAGGTCGTCCTCCCCTTGAAACAACAGCTTTAACATCTTCTCCTAATATAGCAGCTGCATTTAATGCTGCCGCAGCACCAGTACTGGCACCAAAATATGCAATAAACAAACCTTTAGTATCAGGATGACCTTTTATCCATTGCGTTGCTAATTTTAAACGTTCCGAGAGTAAATCTATATCAAAACGCTTTTCATAGCTTAGGTCTTCGCGCTCACTCAAAAGGTCCATTAATAATGTTGCCAGGCCTTCTTTTCTAAGAACTTCCGCAACAAAATTATTTCTCACACTATGCCTGCTACTTCCGCTTCCGTGTGCAAATATTACAATCCCCCTGGCTCCTTCGGGTATTTCCAGCGAAGCTTCCAAAGTCAAGCCATTAACAGGAATGTTTACCAGCATAACATCATCTCCTATATGTCGATAAATTAAAAGAATTGATAAATTTTCTTTCAAAACAAAAATAAACCAATAAAGAAAATTCGGCTATAGGAATGTAGCATTAATCTATAATTAGCCTGTTAAATTAGTAATTTTATGATTTTTTTTTTAGAAAAAACAGTATATTTCTAAATTTAAATAAAGAAATAATAGGGATTTTGGCATGAGCTATTTTGATTACTTTGAGTCCAAAGAAAAAGCAGGAGAAATATTAGCAGATGAACTGGAAAAAATAAAAGTTAAAAAGCCTTTTCTGTTAGCAATACCAAGAGGTGGCGTTCAGGTAGCCGAAGCTGTTGCAGAACGATTTGAAGTACCTATTAATACAATTATTGCTAAAAAATTGCCATTGCCCCTATACCCTGAAGTTGCTTTTGGTGCAATGACAGAAGATGAAATTAACATACTAAACAAACAAATGATGAAAGACTACGGTATAAGCGAAAAAGAGCTGAAAGAAATATATAATAGAGTTAATGAAGAAATAAAACATAGAATTGAAGCTTACGGAAGATTTGAAAAAGAAGACGTAAAGGGGGCGCAAGCTGTAATAATAGATGACGGGGTTGCGACTGGGAGCTCTTTAATTGCTGCGATAAAAAGAGTGGAATCAATGCAGCCTTCCAAGCTTATAGTTGCTGTCCCTGTCTGCACTCAAAATGCTTATGAAAAAATAAAGCCAATGGCAGATGTATTTATTTCTCATATTGTTGATGCTAATCCTTATTTTGCGGTTTCCAGATATTACAAAGAGTGGAAAGACCTTTCTGAAAAAGAGATTATAGATGTTTTAAACAAATATAAAAAAAATATATAATGTGTAAAATAAAATTCATATTTGCTTAATAAATATTTAAATGTGTTGTACACTTAAAATTAATTTTTAAAAGTAGGATAAATATACTGCTCATCAATTAAATTTCAGATTACTCTTTTCAAGAGAATAGTTTATTTTATTAACTTTAACTCGATTTAATAATCTGAAAAGTATTTTAGTGGGAGTATAATGTCCCGATACACCAGCTGACCTAAGCATAATAAAGAGTAAGAGTAGTAGGTTGAGTAATAAATTTAAATTGTAAATTTATTTATTTTTTTTGTATCGTAACTTAATAAAATTTTATGTTAAATTAATCATTATAATCAGGGACAAAACTTGAGGATATTTAGAGAATGCAAACAGGACTAATAGCGTTTGAAGTTGTCTCTAGAGTTAACCAAATAAACGTTGACCTTAGAACAATTTCAAGAGAATTCGGACTATCCGAAGATGAAGTGTCAAAGGAAGAGTTGATCAGGATAGCCAAACAATTTGATTTTAAAGCTAAAGTAAAAAAACTGCACCCATCAGAACTACAGGGTAAATACCCTTTCCCTTGTATATTTTTACTAAATGATGGCACTTACGGCGTTTTGCTGGGTGTAAATAAAAATGAAGAAGATATGTTGGTGTTTTTGCCAACGGAAAAACAAACTAAAAAACTTAAATACGATGAGTTTGACGCTATCTACAGCGGTGAATTAATCATTTTAAGCCATAAAATTATTAATCAAAAAGTAAAATTTGGCTTTAAATGGTTCTACCACGAAATTATAAAGTTCAAGCTGGTTATCGGCGAAGTTCTTATGGGATCGTTTATAGTTCAGTTGTTCGGACTGGTTACACCTCTATTTACACAGGTTATCCTGGATAAAGTAATCGTCCACAGAAGTTTAAACACACTAAACGTTTTAGCGGTAGCGTTTTTAGCGGTAACTCTTTTTGAATTTTTATTAAACGTTACAAGAAACTATATTTTCATCCATACAGCTAACAAAATAGATGCTAAACTGGGTGCTAAATTATTTAAACACTTATTTAACTTACCGTTTGTCTACTTTGAAAACAGAAAAGTCGGTAATATTATAGCAAGGGTAAGAGAACTTGATCGAATCAGAGAATTTATAACAAATAAATCTGTATCTGTAATCATAGATTTACTGTTCTCAACTGTATTCGTAGTTGTTATGTTCATATATAGCGTAAAGCTTACTCTTATAGTATTAGGTATTGTTGCATTAGTTGCTTTGATTTATCTAATTGTAACACCTGAGCTTAGAACCAGATTGGAAGATAAGTTCCAAATGGGAGCTCAGTCAAATTCATATCTGGTTGAATCCGTTACAGGAGTTCAAACAGTAAAATCATTGGCAATTGAAGGTTCTATGCAAAAGAAATGGGAAGATCACCTTGCAAATTATTTGCAATCAAACTTTAATCTGGGTATTTTAGGTACTTTCACAGGCAACATATCCAAAGCTCTACAAAAGTTAATGACCATAGCTATATTATTCTTTGGTGTAAAGCTTGTCATCGAAAACAAGCTTACAATCGGTCAGTTAATAGCGTTTCAGATGTTCGCAAATCAGTTTACATCCCCTATTTTAAGACTTGTTAACTTATGGAACGAATTCCAGCAAACATTATTAGCAGTTGACAGATTAAGTGACATTTTAAACACTCCTGTAGAAATCCAATCCAGTAAAGCTATTACGCTTCCACAACTTAAAGGTAGCATTAGATTTGAAGATGTTTGCTTTAAGTATGTATTAGATTCTCCTTATGTACTGGACAAAATAAATTTTGATATTAAACCAGGTATGAGCGTTGGGATTGTAGGAAGAAGCGGCAGTGGTAAGAGTACAATAACAAAGCTTGTACAAAGATTGTACCTGGTAAACGAAGGTGGTATATATATTGACGATGTAGATTCAAGACATATTAATCCACTTTGGTTAAGAAATAACATTGGTGTAGTTCTTCAAGAAAACTATTTATTCAGCGGTACTATAAAAGAAAACATAGCATTGCCAAGGCCTGACGCTCCAATTGAAGCAATAATTCAGGCAGCGAAAATAGCCGGAGCGCACGAATTTATTTCTCAACTGCCGGAAGGGTATGATACTGTAGTCGGTGAACGGGGATCTACATTATCAGGCGGACAAAAGCAAAGAATAGCTATCGCACGTGCGATAATTACCAATCCGCGTATTCTAATATTCGACGAAGCCACATCATCATTAGACTATGAGTCAGAAAAAATAATTCAAAATAACATAGATATGATAAAACAAAACAGAACTATGTTTGTAATAGCTCATAGACTATCTACTGTACAAAAATGTGACTTAATTATTGCACTTGATAAAGGTAAAATAGTAGAAATGGGCAGTCATGATCAACTGATAAAGAATAATGGCTACTATAAGCATCTGTGCAGTCAACAGGAGAATTAATAATGTTTAAATTAATAAATAAATTATTTAAAAAAGGAGATAGTCACGAATTTAAGCCATTATTGGCCGAGATTGAAGACCAGCCCGCAAATCCGCTAGGTCGATGTACATTTTGGATTATTATAGCCATCATGATATTTACTATTGCCTGGCTTTTCTTAGGTAAAGTTGACGTAGTTGTATCAGCAAGAGGACAGGTAATACCTGACGGGCATGTTAAGACTATTCAGCCTCTAAATACAGGGATCATTAAAAAAATTCTGGTAAAAGAAGGGGATAAAGTTAAAAAAGGTCAGGTTCTTATGGAAGTAGATCCTTCTTCTATCAATCCTGAGCTTGCTTCTATGAAGAAAAATCTTAAAGTATTTGATATAGAAGTAAAAAGAATAAATGCTTTAATTAATAGAACTCCTTTTAATCCAGTTGGAAATATTGATGAAAAAACAATGCAAACTCAAAAAAACTTGTATAACGCAACATTAAACAGCTTAAACAAACAGTTGGAAAAACAATATAATGAGTTAAAGCAAGCTGAAGAAGAATTACAGGCTTCCATAATAGAGCAAAATAAAAATTCATCACTTCTGTTAATTGCTAAAGAAAAAGAAATCAGATATTCTGCGGTTTTAGATATAATTCCAAAAATGGAATACCAAAAAGTTAAATCTCAAATAATAGAATACGAAAATAACTTACAAAAATTAGACCGTAAGCTTGCTCAGCTTAATCACCAAAAAGAAAAAATATTGCAGGAAATTTCATTTATTAAAGAAGACTTTAAAGTTAAATTATTAAGTGAATTGTCCCAAAAACAAAAACAAATAACTGAACAAACAGCTAAAATAGAAGAGATAGAGTTTACCAGTACAAAGCAGACTCTTGTATCTCCTGTTGACGGTTATGTAGACTTTTTAGCAGTGCATACAACTGGTGGTGTTGTAACTCCTGCACAGGAATTAATGAAAATAACACCAACAGATGCACCACTAACTATTAAAGCAACATTGTTAAACAAAGACAGAGGTTTTGTAGCACCTGGCATGCCTGTTCAAATTAAAATAGATACTTTTAACTTCCAGAAATACGGCATGTTAGAAGGTGAAGTTTTACGAATATCAAAAGACAGTAAGCAAGATGAAAAAATTGGACCGGTATTTGAGGCATATATCCATCCTGTTAACGATACTCTAAAAGTTGAAGGCAAAGATGTAACTATATCATCCGGTATGAGCGTAAGCGCTGAAATTAAAGTAGGTAAGCGAAGAATTATTGAGTTCTTTATCTATCCTTTAATCAAATACTGGAATGAAAGTATAAGTATTAGATAAATTACAAAAAGCCTAAACAAAATTATAAGTTGCTAATGGAAAGAGAGTCTGCGGCTCTCTTTTAGTTTTTTGGTCCATAAGGGGAGTAGAATAAAATAATTATTGTGTTAAATTTTGTGCTGAAAATTCTATTAATAAAAGAATATAGCCATACTTATACCAAAAAGCTTTCTGTCATCAACAAAGTATTGATGAATCAATTTAATTTACTTAAGTAATTTTTGTTATTAATACTTTGTTGAATGGAAATTG
>JANQLL010000099.1 GCA_028280605.1 Candidatus Gastranaerophilales bacterium | reverse complement strand
GAAGAGGCTGTCCAAAAAGGCAGTCTCTTTTTTTATGCTGCTTTTTTATAATTGGTTTCAAGCAAATTTTGGTTATTGTCTTTTTGATAAAAAAAGTATGGTATTAAGAAGAAATTGATGAACAATGTAAAAAGAACAGATTTTTGTTGCTTATTCAAGATAATTTGAGCTATTTTCCTCAAATTATGAGATATTGCTACTAATCCAAATTCTATTTCTACTTGATCTAATCCCCTTAAAGTAAACCGATTAAATTTATTGTTGTATTTTATATGTCCAAAAACAGCTTCAGGTTCTATTGGCCTTTTACTCCTGTGATAAAGTCCTTGTTCACTCATTAGCTTTTCTCTAGCCTGTTTGCGATATTTTAGTAGCTTGTGATTTAGTTCTATCTTTCTATTACCTTCTGATTTATGGCAGCCTCCCCGCATGGGGCATCCTTTACAATTCTGAGCCTGATAAATATGTACAGTTGATTCATATCCTAACTCTGAAGTTCGTTTGTTGGTTCCAATACAATGCATCTTTTGGCCCACAGGACATACAAGAAAGTCCTGTTCAGCATTGTAATATAAGTTTGCAGAAAGGAAAGGGTTTTGTTTGTATTTCTTCTTTTGCTCTGCATGAAAATAATTGTATTTGATATAGGCTTCCATATTTTCATTTTCGGTGTATTCATAATTTTGTTCACTTCCGTATCCGGCATCAGCAACTACTGTATCAGATTGTTTTTCATAAAGACTCTTAAATTGTTCCAGGTGCCGCTCTAAAGTAGCTGTATCTCCAGGCCGTTGATGTATGGAGAAATTCGTGATGATTTGATTTTCTGTGCTGATCTGTACATTATATGCCGCTTTGAGTTGCCCGTTTCTCATGTGGTCTTCTTTCATGCGCATAAAACTAGCATCTGTATCTGTTTTGGAATAACTATTTCTTGCTCCTAAAACATATAGCTGGTGTTCATACCTTTTAAGTCTTGGCAAAGCATCTTTTTCTAACTGCTTAACTTGTTTTTTATGCTGGTTGCTTAAATTGTGTATATGCTCATTCAGTTGCTTGATCTTTTCTTGAAGCTCTTTCGAATCAATCGCTTTGAAATCTTGTTCATCATCCAATCTTGCTGTATCTAATTCAATAGTATTATCAATATCTCTTAATATGCTATTGACCTTTTTATCCAACTTTTCCTTATACCCTTCAACGGACTTTCTCCAAACAAAAGTGTATTTATTGGAAGCTGATTCAATCTTGGTGCCATCAATGTATTGGGTATCTAAACTTACATAACCCATCTCAACCATCAGTTTAACCAATTCTGCAAATAAGTTGTGTATTTTACCTTTTAATTTTTGGCTCCGAAAATTATTGATAGTCCTAAAATTGGGGGTTGCTTCACCTGATAACCACATGTAATGAATGTTTTCTTCTAATTGGCGAGCTATCTTACGACAAGAGTATGTATTATTCAAATAGCTATAAAACAATATCTTAATCATAACACGAGGATGATAACTACTGGTTCCTCCTCCTTTATAGCTTAATAAAATATCATCTATATTTAAACTATTAACTACCTGATTAACAACTCGAACAGGGTGATTAACCCTTATCTTGTCGCTTAAATTACTAGGAAACAGTACTGACTGCTGGCTAGTAATTTCTTTAAATCGTATCTTTGATCTTGTTGTCATTAGCACCCTTAAGATCGTAATTTTTAAGGGGACAACAAAATTTAAAGGCTGTCCTTTTACTTTTTGGACAGCCTCTTTTTTCATTTATGGCATTGGTTTATTTCTAATATTGGATCACTTGAAAAGGATCAAGGATCAGGATCAAGCCATACTTCAGAGCTTTCAGAAAGACTTAAAAAGCATAATGCAAATCATAAAGGATTTACTGGAG
>JANQLL010000127.1 GCA_028280605.1 Candidatus Gastranaerophilales bacterium | reverse complement strand
TTCTCAGGAATATTTAGTCCTTTTTTACTATGATAGGATTATTAAATCATTTTCACCATCCAGCGGACTAAAAGCCCCAAACAAAGTGGTATATTATTTAATGCATTGAACTCTCTTAATAGATATATTATTTTGATTTGATATTAATATTTTTTGCAATTGCTCTATTAATTTATCTTTATCCTCTATTTTTTTTACTCATTTATATATCCCTCAATACTTATAGGGATATTTGACCATAAGTTATATCTTGATTGCATTTAAGTATTAGATTCACCAAAATTATTCGATTCATTACTCTCCTTGCAAGCAGAGCATTTTGATGGTTTATTCTCACTTGTTTTATCGTTGTTCTCTTTTTCTTCTATTTTTAGATTAATTGTTTTTTTAAATCCGTCTTCTTTTTGATAAAGAAATTTTTTTAAAAGATTATTCGTATCAGATTTATCATCTTCTTCTACCCTGAGCTTTACTATAGGGCGTAAATATTGATAATTTTTAAATTCTCTCAAGAAGCATTCGCTAAAATTTTTTACATAAGGGCTGGTTCTGTCAATAAGAAAATGTAAATAAACAACAGTATAGCGTTTATTTGCTGTCACCTCTATTACTACAGGTTAAGCCAAATATAATTAGAAAAGTTATTATTTTGTTTTTTATTTTTATTTAAATCCCTTTATAGACTTTAAAAAAATTGTACGAATAAATTAATAAATTTAAAATTACACAATTTACCTATGATAAAAATATGATTTATAGATAAATATAAAAATTAAAAAGGCTACCTTAGCGGCAGCCTTGAATTTTGCAGTTTGCAGGTTAGATTAGTTAAAGTACCTATCTAATAATCCTTTAAATGCTTTTCCATGTCGTGCTTCATCTTTGCACATTTCGTGAACTGTATCGTGGATAGCATCTAAGTTTAATTGTTTTGCTTTTGTTGCAATAGCTTTTTTACCTTCGCAAGCACCATATTCAGCAGCTACTCTAGCTTCAAGATTTTTTTTTGTGTCTGAATATACAACTTCGCCTAATAGTTCAGCAAATTTGGCAGCGTGATCAGCCTCTTCAAATGCTATTCTCTTGTAAGCTTCAGCGATTTCAGAATAGCCTTCTCTATCGGCCTGGCGGCTCATTGCAAGATACATACCAACTTCTGTACATTCACCAGTAAAGTTAGCTCTGAGTCCTTCAAGAATTTCAGGATCTATATCTTTTGCAACACCAAGTCTATGCTCATCAGCCCAAGTCATACCATCAGTGGCAACTTGTTCTTTAAATTTACTTGCAGGTGCAGCACACTGAGGGCATTTTTCAGGTGGCGCTTCACCTGTATATATATATCCACATATTTCACATACGAATTTTTTTGTTGTAGCTGTGCTTGACATTAGTTTCTCCTTTTCGTTTTTTTTTAATTCCTCGACAAAATATTTATTTATAGATTTTCTCCGATATTAATATTATAAATAAAAGTATTTTAAAATTATTAATTCTTTTGCTTTCCTTCCCTTTGATTTAATAGTATCAAAGAGTTTTTTTAAAAGGAAATTGATATTTTTTATGATTTAATAGAAAATATTTATAATAGCTAGGAGTAAGATAATAATGACAATAAGTCAACTTGAATATATTTTAGCAGTGGATAAGTACAGAAATTTTGGCAAAGCAGCTGAGGCATGTTGTGTTACTCAACCTACATTAAGTATGCAAATACAAAAGCTTGAAGAAGAACTTGGCACTGTAATATTTGACAGGTCTAAAAAGCCTATTATACCAACAGAAGTTGGCGAAAAAATAATTAAGCAAGCTAAATTTGTTATTAGAGATTACAATAAAATTAACAATATTGTTCTTGAATCTAAAGATAAGGTAGTTGGAGATTTTAGACTTGCTGTAATCCCAACATTGGCACCTTATACAATACCATTGTTTGCCAAAAATTTTTCTGAACAGTACAAAAGTGTAAACTTAATTATTGAAGAGTACAAAACAGAAGATATTATTGATCATTTAAATGAAGACAGAATTGATGCAGCTTTGCTTGTTACACCTTTGCATGATGAATCTATAGAAGAAATAGTTTTATACTATGAACCGTTTTATTTATTTGTTTCTCCATCTCATAAGTTAAGCAATCAAGATTTTATTAATCAAGATGAACTGGATCTGGAAGATATTTGGCTGCTAAATAAAGGTAACTGTTTTAGAGATCAGGTTTTAAATATTTGCTCGGAAAAAATAGAACAACAAGCTCTGAACGAAAACTTAAAATTTGAAAGTGGCAGTTTTGAAACCCTAAAAAATATGGTATTAAAATATTCAGGTTATACAATCTTGCCCAAAATGGCAGTATCACAATTGTCAAAAGATCAGTTAGGCTTTGTCAGAAAATTTGATAATCCGGTACCCTCAAGAGAGGTATCGCTTGTATATAGCAGAAAAATTTATAAAAAGCGCATAATTGATTCTATTCAGCGTACTGTTGCGCATTCATTGCCTGAAGAATACATAAAGCTAAAAAATGATGATGTTCAAGTCATAGAAATATATTAACTTTTATTCAGGTTTAACGTTGAAATTAATAATACACTTTTCAGAGTATAGTCTATTTTATTAAATCTAATACGATTAAATAGTCTGAAAAGTACTTTAGAGATAGCAATCATGATGAGCATTACTAGCTGTATTTTAGATAAAAATAAACTGGCAAAATATGATATTTGTATATTTTTAGACTCTGCTGTTGATGGTAAGGGTCTGTTTTTTTGTAATCCTATTGAAATAATAACTGCTTATAATAAAAAAGAATTTTTTAAAGCATTAAAAAAAATAGATAACCTAAAAAAAAATAAATATCTTGCCGGCTATATGCGCTATGAAGCGAAAGAATACTTTTTAGACAGGGATATTGAGAGCACTAAGCCTCTTTTATGGTTTGGTGTGTTTGATGAATTTCAGACAATAAAGCAAGTCGACTATACAGATGTTTATAATCCCTTTATGGAAATAAATAACTCTATTTGTTTTCAAGATTACAAAGAAGTTTTAAATAAAATTAAAAATAATATAGAAAATGGTAACACATATCAGGTTAATTATACTTTTGATAAGTTTTTAAAGGCCGGTTGCTCTGAACAAAATTTATATCTGGCACTAAGGCAGGTCCAAAGAACCTACTATTGCGCATTTATAAAAAATTATGATGATACGATTTTATCTTTTTCGCCTGAATTATTTTTTGAAATTGAAGGAAATAAAATAATTACAAAACCAATGAAAGGAACTATTAAAAAAGGTAAAACCGAAGAAGAAAATAAAATAAATAAAGAATTTTTGTCTATTGATGAAAAAAATAGAGCTGAAAATGTAATGATTGTTGATTTATTAAGAAATGATATTGGCAAAATTTGTAAAACAGGAAGCATAAACGTTAAATCATTATTTGATATAGAAGAATATCCAACTTTATACCAAATGACCTCAACAATAGAGGGTGAATTAAAAGAAAACACAAGCTTTGAAAACATTTTAGAAGCTTTGTTTCCTTGTGGATCTGTTACTGGTGCGCCTAAAATTAAAACTATGCAAATTATTGACCAAATAGAAAAAGATTATAGGGCTGTATACTGCGGTGCAATTGGGTATATTTCGCCGGAAAAAAGTATGTTTAGCGTGCCAATAAGAATTCTTCAAAAACAAGATAAAAGCTGGCAATATCGAGTTGGTAGCGGTGTTGTATGGGATTCTGATATTGAAAATGAATGGAAAGAATGCGAGCTTAAGGCAAAATTTTTAAATATTCAGCCAGAATTTGGGTTGATTGAAACAATGCTTGTAGAAAATCGTCAAATACTTTATAAAAAAGAACATTTTGCGAGATTGAAAAATTCTGCAGAGTTCTTTGAATTTAATATTAATGAAGAAATTTTTAATATTCAGCCTGCACAAGATGGCATGTTGCGGTTGGTTTTAGCTAGAGACGGTAATTTTGATTTGGAATACAAGCCTTTAAAAAGTCCTAGTAATAATTTTGTCAAAATATCTGATAGAGTTTTAGATAGCCAGAATACTTTTTTATATCATAAAACAACCTATAGACCTTGGTATAAGGAGGCAATGCAAGATATTATCAACGGAAAATATTATGATATTTTATTTTTTAATGAAAAAGGCAAACTGTGTGAAGGTGCCAGAACCAATGTATTTATTGAAGAAAATGATGCTTTATATACGCCTACTAAAGAAAGTGGCTTATTAAACGGGGTTTTGCGCCAGGATTTATTAAAAAATAAAAAAGCAACTGAAAAAAATATTACTCTTTCAGATTTGCAAAATGCTGATGCTATCTACTGCGGCAACTCGGTTAGGGGACTTGTACAAGTTGACTTGAAAGTTTTAGTGTAATATTTTTTTACATTAACTCTTATCAAAAGAATATATAGAGATACATGTGGTAAAAAATTTTTAATTGTTTTTAAAAACTTGAAATTAATTTTAAATGAGTAAATAATATTAATAGGGTTAAATTGATATTTGACAAATATTTTAGCTCTGTTATAAAAGCAAAATAGGCTAATTTAGGTATTTTAGCCCTATATATGAAATTGAATGGTTAGGAACATATTATGATTTTAACAGATATGCAAAAAGAAATAGTACAAAAAATAGATGAGCAGATATCTAATTGGAAAAATTGGAAATGGCAGATAAAACATGCTGTTAAAGATATAGAAACATTTGAAAAACTAACAGGAATAGAATTTGAACCTAAGGAAAGAGAAAAAATAAAGAAGACTCTGGATAATTTTCCTCTTTCAATAACACCATATTATCTTTCTTTAATTGATACAGAAAATTATAAAAATGATCCTGTATACAAGCAAGCTTTTCCAGATCCAAAAGAGTTGGAAAATTGTCGCTTTGATATGAATGATCCGCTTGCTGAAGATAAAGACAGCCCAATAGATTTAATAACACACAGATATCCTGATAGAGTTCTTTTTCATGTAAGTAATGTATGTGCAATGTATTGCAGGCACTGTACAAGAAAAAGAAAAGTAGGGGATATTGATCATATTCCTTGCAAAGAAAAGATAACTAAAGGTTTTGACTATATAAAAGAACATCCTGAAGTTAGGGATGTACTATTATCCGGTGGTGACCCTTTAATGTTGCCGGATGATTATTTGGATTGGATATTAACAGAATTAAGAAACATTGAACACGTTGAAGTAATTAGAATAGGATCAAGAACACCTGTTGTATTACCTTATAGAATTACAGATGATTTGGTTAATATGCTTAAAAAGCATCATCCTATCTGGATAAATACACATTTTAATCATCCGAGAGAGATAACATGTTCGTCCAAAGAAGCATTAGCTAAACTTGCTGATGCAGGATTTCCTTTAGGTAATCAATCTGTTCTTTTGGCGGATGTAAATGACTGTCCCAGAATAATGAAAAAACTGGTACAAACTCTTGTGAAAAATAGAGTAAGACCTTATTATCTATATCAATGTGATTTATCAGAAGGTTTAACTCATTTTAGAACCCCTGTAGGTAAAGGTATAGAGATAATGGAGAGCCTGCGAGGTCACACAAGCGGATTTGCGATACCTACCTATGTAGTTGATGCACCGGGTGGTGGTGGAAAAATTCCTGTTATGCCAAACTATTTAATATCCTGGTCAACTAACAAAATTATCCTAAGAAACTACGAAGGCGTTATAACTACTTATAAAGAGCCTGATAACTACAATAATATCAATTGTGACCTAAATTGTAATGAATGTGATTTAGAATTGAAAACAAATCCGGCAGAAGAAGTAAAAGCTATCGGCTTGGAAAAGCTTTTAGCAGATCACGATAGCACGATTTCTTTAACACCGGAAAATAATGAAAGAATTAAACGCAGAGACGATTAATGAACGATAAGATTGAAAAGTTTTATAATTCTGTTATCCACCACGGCAAGGATAATAATCGGGCTTATTTAATGAAGCTTGATACATCAAAAGTAATGGAAACTATTGATTATATAGAAAACCTTGCACTTAAAGAACTTTACACAAAAATAATTGCCAAAGTACCAAAATCCAAGAAAGCAGAATTTGAAAACAGAAATTTTATTAGCGAAGCGTTTATAGAAAAATTTTTTAAAGGCGAAGAAAATACAATCTTCTTCGCCAAATATCTTTTTGAAGATGAAAAACGTCAGGTTTTACAAAATAAAGAAGAAGTTAATAAAATAATAGCTGTATGTAAAGCAAAAGAGCCTATCAAAGATATTTTTTTACCGAAAGAATACAATTTTGAAATTTTAAAAGAAAAAGATATTCCTTTAATCACAAAGCTTTATAAAAGTGTATTCAAAACTTATCCTTTCCCTGTTTTTTCTGATGATTATATTTTAAGCACAATGAAAGATCATGTTGTATATTTTGGAATAAAAAAGCAGGGCGAACTTGTTGCAATATCTTCAGCTGAGATGGATAAGGAAAATTTGAACGCTGAAATGACAGATTTTGCAACTCATCTTGATTATAGAGGGCTTAATTTATCTTTATTTTTACTTAAGGAAATGGAAGATTACCTAAAAAGTATTGATTTTAAAACTGCTTATACAATTGCAAGAAGTATTTCTTATGGCATGAATATTACTTTTGCTAAAAATAATTATGTTTTTGGCGGGACTTTGATTAATAATACTAATATATCCGGTGATATTGAGAGCATGAATATTTGGTATAAAACACTATAAAATTAAAAAATTAAGAAAGAATTTTGATCACATCCTTAGTTAAAGCACAATAACTTGTTAAAGTACCTTTTTTGAATTAAATTTAAGAAAGAAAAAAATAAAGGGGTATCAAACATGTTTTTTTATGCAGACTTGCACGTTCATTCCAAGTACTCAAGAGCAACAAGTAAAAGTACAAATCTGGAGCAACTTGCCCTATGGGCTCAGAAAAAAGGCATTAATATGCTGGCAACCGGAGATTTTACACATCCTGCATGGATTGCAGAAATCAAAGAAAAACTTGTCCCTGTTGCTCCTGGCGCTTACGAGCTTAGAGATGATCTAAAAAAAGAATTTTTAATAAACGATAGCCCCTTAAGATTTATACTATGTGTAGAAATATCCACCATCTATAAAAAAGGTGATAAAACAAGAAAAGTCCACCACCTTGTATATGCCCCGGACATTGAAGCCGCAAAAAAAATAAATACCAAGCTCGCTTCAATAGGTAACATCGTCTCTGACGGGCGACCAATATTAGGCTTGGATTCAAGAGATTTATTGGAAATAGTGCTAGAAGCTAGCTCTGATGCCTATATAATTCCTGCTCATATCTGGACCCCGTGGTTTTCAGTAATGGGATCCAAGTCAGGGTTTGACACTATTGATGAATGTTATGGTGACCTTGCACAACATGTTTTTGCGGCAGAAACAGGTTTATCTTCAGATCCTCCGATGAATTGGCTTGTTTCGAACCTTGATAGGTACAGACTTGTTTCAAACTCAGATGCTCACTCACCTTCTAAACTAGGAAGAGAAGCAACTATGTTTGACACAGAACTTGATTATTATTCTGTTAAAAATGCTCTTCAAACAGGAAATGGCTATGTTGGAACTGTTGAGTTTTTCCCTGAAGAAGGCAAGTACCATATGGACGGACACAGAAACTGCAATGTTTGTATGGAACCTGAGGAAACTGTAAAGCATAAAGGTATCTGTCCTGTTTGCAATAAACCTGTTACCGTAGGCGTAATGCATAGGGTTAATGAGCTTGCTGATCGAAAGGAAGGTGGATTTGATCTTCCAGCAACAGCAGGAGAAGTGCGTAGTTTAATACCTTTGCAAGAAATACTTTCTGAAATATACGGAGTAGGAGTTAACAGTAAAACAGTCACTAATGCTTATGAGGCTTTGATTAATAAACTTGGCCCTGAGCTTTCCATACTGCAAGATGTACCAATAGATGATCTGTCAAAAGCAGAATCTCCTATATTTGCAGAAGCTATAACAAAGTTAAGAGAAGGAAACGTAATAAGAAATGCCGGTTATGATGGAGAATACGGTGTTATAAAAGTATTTGAAGAGGATGAGCTGGAAAATAAAATTCAAAACAGCTTGTTTGATGTTAAAAAATATAAGCCCAGAAGAAAAAAACAAGCTAAACCAAAAGTAGAATCAACAACAAAAACAGATACCCCTAAAAAAAAACTAAATAATACAGTAACTACAAGAGTTGAACCTATAGCCGATGACGGTTCGATTCTTTCAAGACTCGATGTTGACCAACAAGAAGCAGTAAAAAATATAAACGGCGGTCTTTTAATAGTTGCGGGCCCAGGTTCGGGTAAAACCCGTGTGCTTACGCACCGTATAGCTTATATGATTGATGAGCAAAATATTCCTGCTAAAAACTGCCTTGCTATTACTTTTACTCATAAAGCTGCTAAGGAAATGAAAGACAGGTTAAAAGTTCTTTTGCCTGAAAACTTTAAAGATATAAATATTCATACATTCCATTCGCTTTGTCTTTCTATACTTAAGGAAAATACTGATAAAGCAGGTTTAAACAATGATTTTAAAATCGTTAATAAACAAGAGCAAGTAGCTTTATTAATGGAAGCCAAAGACATATCAGAAAGCAAAGCAAATAAATTATTAAATCAAATATCAAAAGCTAAAAGAACTAAAGAAATTAATGATGAAGACATGCAAGAGGCGTTGAACACTTATCAAAACAAGTTAAAAGAAAATAATATGGTGGATTTTGATGATTTAATATCTCTAACTATTAATCTGTTTGAAAACGACCATGATTTGCTTTATCACTATCAACAAGAATTTAAATATATCTCTATTGATGAATATCAAGATATAGATGCGCAACAATACAAACTTATTAAGATGTTGATACCTCAAAACGGTAATTTGTGCGCTATAGGTGATCCCAATCAGGCGATTTATGGATTTAGAGGGGCTGATATTACTTTTTTCCAAAATTTTGAAAATGATTTTTCGCAAGCAAATATAATTAATCTTAATCGCAATTACCGTTCTAGCAATATAATTGTTGATGCATCAAGTCAGTTGATAAACAAAGACGATATTATTGCTATAAACCAAGACAGTTATGATAAAGTAACTATCCACAAGGCACCTACCGAAAAAGCAGAAGCTGAATATGCCGTTAAAACAATAGAAAATTTGATTGGCGGGCATAGCTTTTTCTCTATAGATAGCAATCGCTCAACAGGCGACGGAGAAGATCTTTCTTTTTCTGACTTTGCTGTTTTATATCGAACATCTTCTCAAGCGAATGCTTTACACGAAGCTTTTAAACGCTCAGGTATGCCTTTTGTTAAATATTCTAATGAGCTTCTTTGTGATAAAAAATGGGTAAAGCAATTAATTAAAGAATTACAAGAAAACGAATCTGCTGAACCTTTAGATATTCAAATAAAAAATATATGTTCAAACATAGATGATGAAATCGAAGAGCATATCGTACAATATTTGATCTCTTTAGCTCAGCAAAACAACGATAAAGAACAGTTTATAAATAATATAGGTCTTCTAACTGAGCTTGATACTCTGGATGAAAGAGCTGACAGGATATCTTTGATGACTCTTCACGCTTCAAAGGGCTTGGAATTTAAAGTTGTATTTATTGTAGGGTTAGAAGATGGTATAGTTCCTTTGCGCTGGGGCAAGGATGATGATAATACAGAAGAAGAAAAGCGCTTATTTTATGTGGGTATGACAAGGGCGCAAAATCATTTGTTTTTAACCCGTGCGCTAAAGCGTATGTGGCGCGGCTCTGTTCAAGAGATGAACGAATCGCCGTTTTTAAAGTGTATTGAAGATGAACTGATAAAACACAGTAAATTCGAGAAAAAGCAACAAAAAAATAAAGATACAAGTCAGCAATTATCTTTATTTTAGGTGCCTAATTCTTTTTGTATTTAAAAAATAAATAATAAAAGAATGTAAAACATATGTCATATTTAATTTTTTCTTTTCAAAATCATAAATAACCTACGAAAATGATTTGTTTTGTGCAGTATTATGCTTGAATTAAATACTATATAAATAATATTTAATGAAATGAAAGGAATATCGTACTATGACTACTGTAGAAAATGTAGCTGAAGGCTCACAGCAGGCAGTTAGCTTGAATGAGCTTGTTACTGACAAAGAAAAGGTTTATTTTGGTATTATTTTAGCCTTTAATATTGTAGTGGTTTTGCTATGTGTACTTAGTATTGTATTTATACCTTACATAATAGGTTTTGCTTTATTTAGCCTGATAATGCAGGGACTTTTTCTTGGTTATCTTCAAGGGAATGCGGTTAAATTATCTCAAAAGCAATATCCTGAAGTATTTGAAATGGCTCAAGAGTTAACACTAAAGTTGGGCTTAAATAAAATGCCGGATTTTTACTTGTTAGAATCAGGCGGATTATTAAATGCAGCAGCTTCCAAGTTTATGAGCAGAGATTTTGTGATTATATACTCTGATGTGCTAGAAGCTGCGTATCAGGATCAAGACGGCATGGATGCTTTAAAGTTTATAATAGCCCACGAATTAGTTCATGTAAAACGTGATCACGTATTTAAACATATGGCATTATCACCTGCAAATTTTACACCATTATTAGGAGTTGCATACTCAAGAGCTTGCGAGCGTACTTGTGATATCATAAGTACTCATTTAGTGCCAGAAGGTGCTATCAAAGGTTTATCTTTACTTTGTGCGGGCAAAGGTGTTTATAAAAGACTTAACCTTGATGAGTTTTTAGAAAATGCCAAAGACGATAATGGTATTTGGAGTGAAATATCTGAATATTTTGCAACTCATCCGCATCTTTTCAAAAGATTGGCCTGCGCAAGAGCTATAGTAGAGCCTAACAATGCAACTGTTTACTAAATAGTAGTAATAAATCAAAAAATATTATAAAATAAGTATATTAAATATTAGTAATTACATTTATGGGAGAGAAAAAATGAGTGAATTCTGTAATATGGTAGAAAATTATATCTACGAATTAGGTTATGAAATAACTGAAAAAGATACAGAAGAAAGCCTTTTTATAATCGATGATGAATCAAAGGGCATTAAAAATCTTATTATTGATTGCGAAGATTCTATTTTGGTTATAGAGCAGTTTATTTTTAAATTAAAAGATAAAAATGATCCAAAAGTTCTTCTAAGATTGTTACAAATGAATCGTGACCTGGTTCATGGTGCTTTTGTTATTGATGAAGAAGGTGATAAAATAATATTTAGAGATACTTTAAGACTGGAAAGTTTAGATTTAAATGAGCTTGAAGGTTCAATTGATTCTTTAACCATAGCAATGGCTGAATTTTCTTCTGAATTTTTAACATTTGCAAAGTAATAAAAAAATATAAAAATAAAATAATAATTAAATGAAAGGTACAATAATATGTTTGATTCACTAAAAAGATTGTTTAAAACCGCACAAGCAGAAACTAATGCGGCTATTGATAAATTTCAGGATCCTATAAAAATGGCAGAACAAGGCATAAGAGATTTAAAAAGTGATTTAAGTTCAAGCTTACAAGCACTTGCTGAAGTTAAAGCTACTTTGATAGGTAATCAAAAAAGACAAAAAGAAGCAAAAGATCAAGCAGCTGATTATGAAAAAAAAGCTATGCTTTTGCTTCAAAAAGCACAGCAAGGTAATATGGAACTTGCAGAAGCAGAAAGGCTTGCAACAGAAGCATTAAATAAAAAAGAAGAAGCTATGCAACAGGCAACAAGATTAGCAACAGATATTCAAAATCAAGAACAGTTAATTTCTAACCTTGAATCTAAAATTAAAAAGCTAAAAGCCCAAATAAATTCTTGGGAAGGTGAAATGACAATCTTAAAAGCAAGAGCTAAAACAGCAAAAGCTTCTAAAAAGATAAACAAGCACCTTGCCAAAATTGATTCAAACGGAACAATCAGCATGCTTGAAAGAATGAAAGAAAGAGTTGATGAGGATGAGTCTTTATCACAAGCATACGAAGATGTTGGAAGCATAGATACCAGTATTGACGATGAAATAGATAAAGCAATTTCATCAGGAGCTCATCCTAGTACATCTGCTTCTTTAGAAGAAATGAAAAAGAAATTAGGTATGACTCAATAAAACTAAGGAGTTTTATAAAAAATGATTTCAGCCTTAATTTTAATAATAATCCTCGGCGTTATATTATACTTCATCTGGAAGCCCAAGGATTCAGAGCAAAGGCAAAGACAAGAGCTTGATATGTCAGCATATAGCGACCAGGAAAAAGAGATACTAAAAATAATGCCGGGTGCTGTGATTAAAATTAATCACGTAGGGTCTGATATGCAGGACTTAGATCTCAAGGTTCTAGCTAAACATAAATACTATCAGGGTAATTATGAATGGTATGAGCTTGAATGTGATGCCGGCGATAAGAAAGTATGGCTCACAATCGAACAAGATGATGAGCTTGAGCTGGCTTTGAGCCTCGAAAAATTAAAACTTTCCGACTTAGGCATTACAAAATTCGATCTTAGAAGAATAGATAATGATGAAGAAGGTTCTGTTATCTATAATAACCAGAGATACAACTATGATGATTCTGATGATGCCGTATATGCAAGAAATTGTGATGAGTCAAGAGCTGAAGAATTCTATTATTGGGAATTCGAAGATGATGAAGAAGAATATTTTATAAGCGTTGAGGACTGGGATGGCTCAATAGAGGTAAGCTGGGGACAGTACATCAGCCCATCCAAAATCACGATATATTCATTAGACAGCTGATAATATAACTATTACATAGGGGGATTTACCATTAATCCCCCTATATAAATAGATATTGATGAGAGAAGTAGAAAAGGATAAAAAATGGAAAACATAGGAATAATTAGTTCAAGTTTAATTTTTCTTGTACTTTCTTTTGTAATAATTTTACTGGCACAAGTAATTTTTTATTTAATAGTTCCGTATAATCCCAGAGAACAGATTAAAAATAATAATTTAGCAGTAGGCGTGAGTGTAGCCGGATATTTTATAGCAATTGTTGCTATCATCGCAGGTGCCAGCATAGGTTCAGCAGGTGATTTTCTAAAAGACCTAGTTGATTTTGGTTATTATTCGGTTCTGGGTATTGTACTTCTTAATATTTCCAAATTCATTAATGACAAGCTTATACTGCCTAAATTCTGCATAACAAAAGAAATTGTAGAAGATAAAAACGTAGGAACCGCAGCTGTTGTATTCGGTTCTTTCATTGCATCCGGTTTAATCATAGGCGGATCCATTTCAGGCCAAGGCGGCGGCATTATTTCAGCAATAGCATTCTTTGCATTAGGCCAGCTTGCTTTGATACTTTTCTCAAAAATCTACAATCTTCTTTTGCCATATTGCATTCACGATGAAATAGAAAAAGATAATGTTGCAGTAGGTGTTGCTTTTGGCGGAACCTTAATCGCATTGAGTATAATATTATTAAAAGGAGTTTCCGGTGATTTTGCAAACTGGATTGCTGACCTAAGTAACTTTGGTATTGAGGTTTTAGCCGGAATTATCCTGTTACCGACTGTAAGAGTTCTCTTTGATAAAATATTAATTCCTAAAATCAAACTAAACGATGCTTTAAAGCAAGGTAATATTACAGTAGGTGTGTTAGAGGCTGTAACAGTAATTTCAATTGCGATTGTTTACTTGTTTATAGTTGACTTTAGCGTTATAGGGTAAAGCGAATGGAAGATAACAAAAAAAAGATAATATTAACCGTAATTGTCGTAGTTATCTTTTTACTGTTGATAATGGGTTCTTGCAGTCCCAGAAGAGGATATCACGATAGTCATGGTCACTATCACAGATCACATGGCAGTCATAGTTCATTCTTTTTCTGGGGTGGTTCTCCATTTGGAGGTAGAAGATATTATGATGATTATGACAGAGGTTATAACAGAGACTATCCAAGAAGCAACAGAACAGGCAGTGTAAACGGAAACCGCAGAGTAAGGAGCGGTGGATATCATGGCGGCAAGTAATAAAAAACCTTCTCTTTTTAAAGATAATAAAAAGCTTAATAAATACGGAATTACTTTAGTTGGTTTTGCTGTTATTTGTTTTTTTGCAGGTATTATTTCTAACAAAGCTATGTTTACAATAGATTCCGGCACTTTTACCAATGATGAAATCTCAATAGTCGGACCGATTGAAACAACCTCAACTAATTCGCTTTTTAAGATTAAAGCAAGTCAAAAAATCTACAGTTATGGCAATTGGTGCTATTTAAGCGGAGAAGTGCTTGATAAAAATAAAGAATACCTGTTTGGCTTTGGCAAAGAGTTATATAGAGAGACTGGTCGTGATTCTGATGGTACCTGGTATGAAAACATAACAAGTTATAGTACGGTTGTAAATTTAAAAAAGCCGGGGACTTATTATTTTAAGCTATATAATGAGTCAGAGTCCAATCCCAGGAAAGTAGGAAACATTACTTATTCCATATCTATGCAGGAGGCTAGTAATGTTCCTTATGTTATACTTAGTATTTTTTCTATTATTGCCGGTGTAATTTTATTAATAATGGCAAACAGAACTGTAATAGCTGAAAACATTGATTAAAGAGTGGAATAAAAAATGAATTTTTTTACTAAAGAGTATGCAATATTTCTTATGGTACTTGGTGGACTATTCTTTTGGGCTATGATTCAGAGTCAAAACGGTTGGGGTTATCCGGCTTATGGCAATCGTTATCATAGCGCTTCATTTTTTTACTTTGGTTCACCTGATTTTTATCATGAACGAGGTGTAAGAGGTCTTAACAGGCGTGGTGGTGGGATTCATAGTGGTAAATAACGTAGAGATGGGCGTATAAATGATAAAAAATAAAAATTTTGAAATATTAATCCTTTTAATGTCAGTAATGATAGTAGGGCTGTGCACTATAATATACGAACTACTAATAGGCAGCATATCCTCATACTTTTTAGGTGACAGCATAATGCAATTTTCTTTAACCATAGGCCTTGCAATGACAGCAATGGGCTTTGGTACATATTTATCAAGGCTAATAAAAAACAATCTAATAAGAAACTTTATCATCGTAGAAATCTGGTTAGGCTTAATCGGCGGTCTATGCGTGCCGATTTTGTATGCTGCTTTTGCCTTTACAGATCTATACTATCCGATAATGATAACCCTGGTCTTTGCAATAGGTATTCTTATTGGTCTAGAAATCCCGCTTTTAACTAGGATAATGGAAAAACACTACCCTCTCCAAATAAATATATCTAATGTTTTATCAGTTGACTACTTTGGTGCTTTAATTGCAACATTGCTTTTTCCGTTTTTTTTACTGCCTTTTTTCGGTATATTTAATACCTCGCTTATTACTGGCCTAATAAATCTTATTATTGCAGGCATTAATCTATGGTGGTTCAAAGACAAATTAGAAATCAAAACAACTAAAAAGCTTTCATACAAAACAGCATCTATGGCAGCAGTCTTATTAATAGGCATAATTTTCTCACAAAAGCTTATTTTTGGCTGGGAAAGCGTACTCTACGCCGACAGGATAATACTTTCCAAGCAAAGCAAATATCAAAAAGTTATTTTAACTAAATATAAAAACGATGTAAGACTCTTTTTGGACGGCAACTTGCAATTTTCCTCGGTAGATGAGCATCGATACCACGAATCGCTTGTGCATATACCTTTAAATATTGCCCCGCACAAAGAAAAAGTTCTTATCTTGGGCGGTGGTGACGGTCTAGTAGCGAGGGAACTATTAAAATATCCAGAAATCAAAGAAATAGTCCTAGTTGACCTAGATCCCTTCATAACAAAACTAGCATTAAATAACAATTTACTAAAAAAACTAAACAACGACAGCTTTAATAATCCAAAAGTAAAAATCATAAACACGGATGCATTCAAATTTTTAGAGAACAACGATAGCTTATTCGATGTAATAATAGCAGATTTACCCGATCCGAATAATACATCAATAGCCAGAATCTACAGCAAAGAGTTTTATAAGCTGGTAAATAAAAAGCTAAGCAAAACAGGTATTTTTGTAACCCAGTCAACAAGCCCGTTTTTCGCACCCAAAGCATTTTGGTGCATAAATGAAACAATAAAAAGCAGCGGGTTTAAGCACATTTATCCTTATCACGCTTATGTTCCATCGTTTGGGGACTGGGGCTTTAACATTGCACTAAATTGGAAGCCAGATTTAAGCAATATAAATATAAGCAAAGAAACAAAATATCTCACGAACGAGATTTTAAAAACCTTATTTATTTTTCCAAAAGACTCAAAAGTTAAAGATATCAAGCCAAGTTCATTAAATAATCCCGTAGTGCTTGACTATTACTTAGATGGCTGGAAAAACTGGCATTAAAAAGCTATTGCTTTTTTTGCTTATTTTTTTCAATCTCATCTAAAAATGCAGAGCCTAGTATGCTGGTTAATATGCCGTACAATGCAATACCAAGAATTGCAACAATTGCTGCTAGCATTTTGCCTAAAGGTGTAACAGGATAAGTGTCACCGTAGCCCACGGTCGTAAATGTTACAATGCACCACCACATAGCATTTGGAATACTGGAGAACGCTTCTTGTTCTCCTCCCTCAACCAGATACATCAACGAAGAAGCTACAACAACAGATATAACCAAAAATAAACACGTAATAAGCAGCTCTTCTTTTTTAGATGCAAATATTTTATACAATCTTCTTACTGAAGTCACGTATCGTGCGATTTTTAGGATTCTAAAAACTCTAATTATTCTAAATGCTCTTAAGAACCTGAAATCTGTAGTCATAAAAGACAGGTAGAACGGTAAAATTACTATTAAATCCAGTAGCAAAAGAGGTCTGAAGAAGCTCACCGCCTTCCTTAGGGTAAATAATCTCAGCAGATATTCAATTGTAAATACTGATATAGAAAATATCTCAAAGTAAAAAAAGTAGCCATTTGCAACTTTAAACAGGTATTTATCAGATTCCAAAATAAAAGCCAAGATATTTAATAATATCAGAGTCAAAAGAAAACCTTCAATAATGCGATTATTAAGAAATTTGCTAACACTTCGTTTTGCCTTAGAAATATTAAACATAAACCCTCTAATACTCTACTCTCTTATGAATATAGTAACATAAGAACTATACTGGTTCCAAAAATAAGATCGGAAAATTTTTAAAAAATAATTCATAATTCTGGTATGTACCAGATCAAATTAACAAATAAAGAAATAGATGAATTAATAATCCTGCATCGTTCTTGTCGTAAAGATCAAAGAAAAGCTGACAGGATAAAAACCATACTACTTTTAAATGATGAAGATACTATAATAACTTACAAGCAGGAATTTAGGCAGTTAAATTCCTGGTAAAAAGATTAAATATTATTCTTGACAAAGAATTCCTTGAAGCCAAGGAATTCTTTGTTTATTAAGCTTGAAAGGGAACAATATGACAAAAAAAGACCCAAACAATGTACATATAAAAATTACTACAGATACAAAAGACCTTAAAACTGAATTTTTGAAAAAAAGTGATAAATAGGCTACACCTCTATTAGACGCAAAGAAAAAGTCAAAATAGATGTGTAATCATATGTTGGAATATGTAGAGGAATTTGTCAATAAAATCATATCATTCGGAAAATTTAAGAGAAGTGAAATTTCAAACAAGGCTTATGGGGAGTTGTTGACGAGTATTGCAGGTATGCAAAAACATGGAGTAGTTATGATTCCAGCAATCATTAATAAGGTAAAAACTACTAAAGGCTTGCTGATCATGGATACAACAGACAATCCAAAGTATGGGTTAAAAGAAATAGCTATAAAAATGAAAAACTTAAGTAATGGAGTATATTCTCAAGGTTTTAAAATAGTATTATTCTTGTATAAAGTTGAAACTAAGACATACCCACTGGGTTTTGCATTGATACACAAAGAAAGCAAGAAGCAGGAAGAACTTTTATTAAATGCTTTATCAAGGCTTAGAAATGCATTTAAGCTAAAGCCTGAAATGGTCATAGCTGATACTGGTTTTAGTACTCTTGAAACTTTAAAAAGATTAAACAACTATGGTTGGGGCTTTGTAATGAAGACGAAAAAATCATATAAATTGGGGGAGAAGAAAATCAAACATCAGCTTCCAGGTGCATATAAATCAAAAATTGATGCTCTTTCAAATGGAGTTAAGGTAAAAGTCTTAAGGCGACCAAATCGTGTATTTGTAACTAATAGAGTTAGTTTAACGCCTGAAGAAATTCTTGAATATTATTCAAAACGCTGGACAATCGAGGAAACTTTTAGATTTTTAAAGTCCTGTATTGGCTTAGATCGCTGTCAACAACATACAATAAAGGCTCAGGAAATTTACATTTTTGGCTGTTTTATCTCATATGCACTCATAGAAGCACTTAAGGATAAATTTAAAACTACTGCCTATAAAGTAGCAAATTTACTCTATTCTGGTGATATCATTATTAATAAGTCTATCATAGAGCACACTTTAGTTTTCGATTAAATTCAGCCTTGAATGTTATAGAGAAAAACTTGAGCTTCCTTCATTGATACGAAAAATTGTTGAAAAATATAAATTTGCCAAGGAAAAATACAAAAGCAGGGTAATTGTTTTGATTGAAGACATTAGTGTCCGATAAAAATTTTGAATAAAAGCAAAAACCTCCTAAAATAAAGTTGTTCAGACTTAATTAAAATTCAGGAGGTTTCATTTAACAGGGA
>JANQLL010000209.1 GCA_028280605.1 Candidatus Gastranaerophilales bacterium | reverse complement strand
TAGCTTTAAAAATATTACTATGGCTATATTTTCTAACTCCCTTAATTTCAATAAACTCTTGGGGTTAAAGGGTATTACTTAATTTTCCTTAACCCTGAGACTCGGCAAAAGAATGGATTAATAATTATAATTCTGATATAAAAGTAAATACCTATAATATAAAGCTTGATATTAATAATGCGGATAATATTTTATTAGATTATGACATCATTTTGGATTGCTTTGATACTGTAAAGTCAAAGCTTATACTGAATGATCTTTGTATTAAGAATAACAAAATTCTAGTGCATGGGGGTGTGGCAGAATATTGGGGGCAAATACTTGTTATAAAACCTAATGCAACAGCCTGTTTAAGATGTTTATTTCCGTATGAAGATATAAGGCGTAATAAGTCCTGTTGTTAATATTATTGGATCTCTTCAGTCAATGGAGGCCATAAAAATATTATTGGGCTTTGAAAATCTTTTAACCGATTGTTTTTTAAGTTATGATAGTATTAGGCAACAATTTAAAAGAATAGAAATTTCAAAGTCTGAAAATTGTCCTATATGTAAAGCAAGTATAATTAGGTGAAGAAGAAACAATAATGAAAATATTAACGTTTGATACAAGTGCAGATAAGCTTTTTATAACCCTGGGCGAAAAGGATAAAGTTGAATTAACCGAAATTATTTGCAATACAAAGGAAAAATATAATTCAGCTTTATTGATACCAACAATAGCAAAATTATTGCAAACAAAAAATTTAACAATGCAAGATATTGAAGCAATCGGTGTGAATATAGGACCCGGCAGTTTTACAGGAATTAGAGCATCTGCAACTGTAGCCAGGGTTATTGGGCAAAGCTTGAATATTCCTGTAGTTGGTATACCTTCACTAGAAATTATTGCCAGCGCAAATCATACGCAAAAGAATACTCTTTGCTTGATAGATGCCAGAAAAGGCAAGGTCTATACAGCTATTTATAAAAACAGCGGCGATATAATAAAAAATCCTGATTTATTATCACTGGATGAATGCTGGCAGCTGATCGAGGAAAACGACTTTTTTATTATTACTGATAATTTAATGGCTAAAAAATTAGATGAAAAACAAATAAATTATTTAAATTTTCAACAAACAGATATAAACTTTGGGCTTAGTTTGGCGGAATTGGCTTATAAATATATTCTAGATAAGGATAAATCTTTTAACTGGTATGAATTAAAGCCTTTATATATTCAGCCGCCACCGGTAACAATGCCCAAAGTTAAAAAGTAATTTAATTAATTAGTATTTTTTTCATCCAAAAGATCAGCAAGATCTTTTTCTGATTTTTTCTTGTTATAACCTGTTGCCATTTCATTAGGTGCTGCGACAGATGTTCCTTGGATAAAGGAATAGGATCGTCTTCCAGAACTGTCAAAATCAAAAAACGGCTCTCCTTCTTCATCCAACTCTACGTTTACATCTTTTAAATGTTCCAGATGTTGAAGTTTTTCTTTATATTTTTCCATAAAGTTGAAAAAATCCTTAAATTCTTCATCAGAAACTTGATGTGCTTCTTTTTCTTTTTTCATTATCCCAATAACTTTACGCGTAAGCTTATAGCTATCAAATCCAAGAATTGATTCATTTAATGAAGATGCTGTTTTATAAGCATTGTTATCTTCTGGGCAACCTGCATCTCCATATTCTTCTTTTAAGTACTCTAATAAATTATTTGATTTTTTTAATTTTTCCGGGTCTTTTATAAGATTGAGATATTCATCGTATTTATTTATTTTAGGTGGATTTTCAACAGGATATTCTGCATTATCAGCGCCCGTTATAGTTAATCCGGTTACTTGACCTTCTTGGTTCTTAACTGCTTCAAGATTAAAAATACCCTGACTCCAGTAAGTAATCAACGAATTATCAGCAGAATATTTCAATTTTTTTCCATTCGCATCAGTGGCTCCTACGTTTATTGAACCTTGCGCTAAAGCCTCAAGGGCAAAGCAATCATTGCTCTTATTACCAGCTGCTATATAGATAGGTACTCCTAGCTCAGTTATAGCTTCCATAGCTACCATCTGATGTTTCATTGAACCCGGTAGTTTCTTACGAATGTCAGACGCTTTTTTTGCTAGATTTTCTGGAGTTACTTCTTCTCCAATCCATGCACTAACGTTTTTATAACTACAATCTGTACCAACAGATAGATTAACTCCATCAATTTTTTCTCCCTTTTCTATAGCTTTTTTCACTTCTTTGAGTTTATCTGCAACGTTGTAATGCTCCATCTGAGCTAATTCTTTTTTTATAATTGTTGCCTCAGGACATTTTGCCTTTATTAGATCTACAATAATATCACCATGGGTTATGTCTTTCTTATAATCTGCGTCAATGTCCTTCACCTTAACTTTAAATTCATCAATTACAACAAATACAGGATTTTCTTTTTCAGGATTATCACTTGGTCTAGCCATAGCCATGACCACTGCCGGCTTAACTCTACTATATTGTCCTAAGTGTGGCATCCTTAAAGCTTTTACATCCGCTACAGTTGACCCAAAACAGCCTGGCCCCATTGCAGATAAAGGGATTACTCTTTGGGAAGAGGGTATTTCTGTACCAGGACTTCCATGATCTCTTCTTGCTTGCTGTATTAACAATCGAGAATTTTTCTTAGCAGGATGATTTATTCCAATTCTTACACTTATTGGAAATGCCAATGTACTACTCATTTAAATTCACCTTTGTCTATAATTAAATATGCGCTTTGTTTTAAAGTTCTTTATAAGTTTCGATTCTCATTCTGATTTAATTTTATTAATTATACAAAACTAATGTTGAATTTGCATTAATATCCAACATTAGTTCTTTACAAAAATTCAAACAAGTTTTTATGAGCTTTTCAACAGTTCAAGCGATATACGCTTTAACTCAATATCAACAGATAGAACTTTAACGCTAACTTGATCTCCTACAGATAACACGTCATACGGACTTTTTACAAACCTGTCACCCATTTTAGAAATATGTATTAATCCGTCCTGGTGAACACCAATATCAACAAAAGCCCCAAAGTTTGTAACATTGGTAACTACTCCATTTAGAACAATGCCTTCGTTTAAATCTTTCATCTCATTGATGTCAGAATCAAAAGAAACACTGCTAAATTCTTTTCTTGGATCAAGTCCGGGCTTTTTTAATTCCTGCAAAATATCTGTCAAAGTAGGAATGCCAATAGTATCTGTAACATATTTATCTATATTTATTTTAGAGATTAAATCTTGATTTCCAATTATATCTTCAATGCTTGAGCCTGTATCTTTAACCATAGCTTCAACAATTTTATAGCTCTCAGGGTGTATAGCAGAATTATCTAGTCTATTTTTGCCGTTTCTAATTCTTAAAAAGCCTGCACATTGTTCAAATGCTTTATTACCAAGCTTGGCTACTTTCAAAAGCTGTTTTCTCTCTTCAAAGCTACCATTTTCAGCCCTATATTTAACAATATTTTGAGCAATAGCTTTATTTATACCAGAAACATAAGATAACAATGCCTCAGAAGCAGTATTCAAATCAACTCCCACAAAGTTTACACAAGATTCAACACATAGGTCCAAAGACTTTTTTAACTCTTTCTGATTGACATCATGCTGGTATTGACCTACTCCTATAGACTTAGCATCTATCTTTACCAGCTCTGCCAATGGATCTTGTAACCTTCTGGCAATACTTACTCCACCTCTTACTGTAACATCAAGATCAGGAAATTCCTTTTGAGCTATTTCAGAAGCTGAATAAACAGAGGCGCCGGCCTCACTTACTACTATTGATTTAATTTTAAGATTGTTTTTTTTTATAATATTTTTAATAAAAATATCTGTTTCTTTAGAAGCAGTACCATTTCCAATTGAAATCAAGTCTACATTATACTTTTTGATCAAATCCAAAATTGTTTTTTCTGCTTTATCAACTTGCTTTTGGGGTTCATGCGGATATATTGCCATAAATTCTTTATAATTAGCGTTATTATCAATAACTACAACTTTACATCCTGTTCTAAATCCGGGATCAACTCCCATAATAACTTTATGCCCGGCAGGAGGTGATAAAAGAAGATTTCTAAGGTTTTTAGAAAAAACATTAATAGCTTCAGTTTCAGCTTCTTGCAATTTTGTTGCAAAAACCTCATTTTCTATTGAAGGATAAATTAAACGCTTAAAGCTATCCGTTATAGCATCTTCTAAATCTTCATAAAACATAAAGTTATTATTTTTTATTACTTTCCTATCAATAAGTTCAGTAACATGATCTTCATCAACCTCAATTTTGTAGGATAAAACCTTTTCTTTTTCCCCTCTTCTTATTGCCAATATACGGTGCGATGGTGATTTTTTTATAGGCTCCGAAAAATCATAATATGTTTCAAACTTAGATTTTTTGTTTACCCAGTCTTTTTTAGGCTTTGATGCAACCAAACCTTTGGAAGCAGTAAAGTTTCTTACTGTTTCTCTTATTTGCGCATCATCGGAAATTACTTCGGCTATAATATCCAAAGCACCTTCCAGGGCTTGTTCTGTAGTTTCAACACCTTTTTCTTTGTTTATATAGCCTTTTAAAATTTCTTCACGGGAGCTTTTAGAATTTATCTGCATTAGTATAAAATCAGCCAAAGGCTCAAGCCCTTTTTCTTTAGCAATAGTAGCACGTGTTCTTTTTTTAGGCTTGTATGGAAGATATAAATCTTCTAATTTTTGCTTATCAACGCATTGTGTTATTTGTTTTTCCAGTTCAGGTGTTAATTTTTCCTGACTCTGAATGGATTGCAGTACTGTTTCTTTACGTTTTTGTAGCTCTGTATAATATTCCAGCTTGTCGCCAATATTTTTAATTTGGATTTCATCTAATCCGCCTGTTTTTTCTTTTCTATAACGCGATATAAAAGGAATAGTCGCACCATCTTTAAATAAAGCCACTGTATTATTAACAGAATCCTGTTTTATGCCCAAATCATTGCTAATATTGTCTAAAATAAACTGTTCACTCATCGATAAATCCTCCCATACTAAAAATATATTAACAAAAAAATAAACCGGTATGGGTGAGGAAAAACATTATAAAAAAAACTAATATTTATACAGGTTCAAAAATAAATTTCAAATTACTCTTTAGAATGAGCTTATAAAAAGTAAAATTGACCATTTCACTTTTTAACGCTCCCGCTTCCGCAGCTTCAGAGTCTAGTTTACTTTATTAGTCATAACTAGTTTGAATAATCTGAAAAGTATTTTTGAGTTAGCATATAAGGCTTTAGTTAAAAATGGAGATTTTTCTGATGCATTTTTACGTAAAAGATATTATGACAACTGATTTAATCACAGTAAAACAAGACGACACCATAAGAAAATTAATAAAAACAATGAGTGATAAAGATGTCCTGGGTGTGCCGGTAGTAGATATCGATGATTATATAGTTGGCGTAGTCAGCGCAGAAGATATTTTAAAAAACGAAAGCTCTAAAAACTTTTATTATCAATATGCCGGCAAAAAATTAGACTTAAAAAACTTTAAAGAAGACTTTTTTGACCAAAATGTAGAAACAATAATGTCTACAGATTTATTTACAGTAGATCCGAACGAATCAATAAATGTTATGGCAAAAATTATGTACGACAAGAGGATTCATCGCCTATTAGTTGTGCAATACAATAAGCTCTTAGGCATTGTAACAACATTTGACCTACTAAAACTAATAGCCTCTAGTGATACAGAAGTAGTGGTCTAAGTTTTTCAACTCTTTATAGCGCCTTGCGTTGAACCCTTCATAAAATATTTTTGAAGGATAGTAAATACTGTTATTATAGGTATCATAGAAATTATTGCACCTGCTGCAATATAGCGCCAATTTGCGCTGAATATACCTTGCAAATGGTTTAATCCCACTGGCAAGGTGTACATTTCTTGTTTTGTAAGTATAATACTCGGCCATAAAAACTCGCTCCAGCTACCAACAAAAGTAAATATAGCCAAAGTAACAATTGTAGGGCTAGTAAGCGGAAGCAATATCCTCCACCATAAACTTAAAGAATTACATCCGTCTATAATTGCCGCTTCTTCTATTTCTTTTGGGATAGCTACAAAGGCTTGCCTCATTAAATATATCCCAAAAGCATTTACAGAAAAGGGCAAGATTAATCCTGCATAGCCTGCAATGTCAGATACTGAATCAACTAAATTTAATCTTAAGGTCATTAAGTAAACAGGTATCATAATTACCTGAAAAGGAATCATAATAGTAGCTAATACAGCATAAAATATAAGTTTTTTACCCTTAAAATGCATTTTAGCAAGAGGATAGGCAGCTAATGAAGATAGCAAAACATTTAATATTATAGTAAATAATGAAACAATAAAGCTGTTTGTCATATACTTATAAAATGGTACAGAGTTCCAAACATTTATAAAATTTTGAAAAGAAGGCATCTCTGGTATTAAAACAGGAGGATAGCTAAATATATTTTCAGCGGGTGATTTTAAGGCTGTTGATAATAACCATAAAAACGGCCCTACAGAAATAATAGCCAAGATACTCAAAAATATATAAGATAAAATTTTATTTAAGCTCAAGCTTTTCTCCTTTTTTTATTTTAATGAATTTTTCATCTTTATCCCACCCACCGCCCTTTTATAGTTAAAGGGTTTCACCCTTTATAATCCCATTTATATTTTTTCAAATTTTTTATACTCTAAAAACTTAATATTTAAAATTGAAAAAATAAGTGTAATAACAAGAAGCACCACCCCGGCAGCTGAAGCAAAACCCAGATCCAGATTTTCAAATGCTCGTTGATATATATAATACACAATTGTTTTGCTGGAATTAAGCGGTCCTCCTTTGGTCATAACATAAATTTCTACAAAAATTTTCATCCCAGAAATTGAACTTATAATGCTAACTAGTGCAATAGTAGGCTTTAGATGAGGTATAGTTATCAAAAGATGCTTATTTAAGCTGCTGGCACCGTCAATATCTGCGGCTTCGTATAAATCTTTTGGTATGGTGGTCAAAGCTGCAAGATATATTAACATATAATAGCCTAAACCTTTCCATACCGTTACAATCATCACAGAGAAAATTGCTATATTAGGGTCAGTTAACCAACCAACTGCGGGTAATTGAACCAGGCTTATTAAATAATTTAAAATACCGCTGTTCGCATATATCCACTTCCAGGCAATACCTGCTACTACAAGAGATACAACAACAGGCAAATATATTATTAATTTAAATAGATTACTGCCTTTAATCTTTTGATTTACCACTATAGCAATAATCAAAGGCAATACAATTAACGCAGGCACAACAATAAAAACATAAAGAAACGTATTAAACAGTGTTTTCCAAAAAATAGGCGAATTAAACAGCTTAATATAATTTGCTACCCCTACCCAATCAGGCGAATAAATATTTTGATAACTTTTGAAACTTAATATAAAGGTTTCGATAAACGGGATAAAGAAAAATAAAGTTAAAATTATAAAAGAAGGTATTATAAGCAAATATGGTGTTAAGACTTTATTATAGGTTTTCAACAGGAATTTCTCCTATGTTTGTTTTAAAAATTCATTAATGATTGTAAATATTTTATTAAAATTTTTTGATTTTTCAAATAATTTTAACCATTTTGGATTATTATATAATTTATCTGGTATATTTAAAAATAGAATAATATAATAGAATAATATATTAATGTTGTTTATTAAATTTTAATTGGTTGGGTTAAGTTATGGCAACTATAGAAAAGAATAAATCAATAGACAAAAATCAAGGTGAGGATAGACAATCGAGCAATAACACAAATTTAGAGACCGAGCTTATAAGTTTAACTAAAAAAATAACTTTAAATGGGAGTCTGGGAAAAAAAGCAATTATAGCTAAAAGTTCAGTGCCCGAATCTCATAGAAGCATGGCTGATAGCTATAGAATAATTAAAAAAGTTTTTGGAAGCATAGTTATATTCTGTCCTCTAACAAAAAGTGAAAAAGAACTTTTAAACAAGTTTGATTTCAAACCTCTTGAAAATTCATCAGGAAAAGAAATTAAACGAGAGTTGGATTTATTAGTAAAATGGGCAAGCTCTATCAACTCAGAGCTAAGCCACGCTTCAGAAAAAATAATAGAAATACGGTGTAAAGAATTAAAAAACATAATGGCAAAAAGTTTTGTCCAAAGGCCTAATAGCGATTTTGACGGATATAAGCTTTTAGAAACATATTTTGAAAATATTTCCAAGTATTAAACAACTTTAACAACAAGCTATACCCCCTCTAAAATACTTTTCAGATTATTCAATCTCGTTAAAACTAATAAAATAAACTAGTCTCTGAAAAGAGTAATCTGAAATTCAATTGAGAACCGGAATATTAATCACTACAATATATAAACTAAAGGTGAGCCTCTTTTTTAGAGAGGTTCTCCTTTTTTTTAGTCTGTACTATACTAACTCAAAAATACTTTTCAGATTTTTAAATCGTGTAAAAATTAATATAATAAACTAGTCTCTGAAAAGAGTGATCTGAAATTTAATTGAG
>JANQLL010000208.1 GCA_028280605.1 Candidatus Gastranaerophilales bacterium | reverse complement strand
CTGAGTAATAAGGCTGATATACTAGACTTAAAAGATGAAGTGACAAAAATAAAAAATATTCTAAAAGAAAATGAAAGTAGATGCGCAGAAAATATTTAAAAATTAATATTTATTAAACATAGGGTTTAAAAGGCAATTTTGATTTGTTATAATATAGAAAAGACCTTGGAAGGTCGAGGCTCAATTCAACCTTCCAAGGTGGAATTTAAATTAAGAGTTTTAAGAGTTCCTGAACTATTGGTTTTAGGAGCTCTTTATTTATTAGAGCAACTATAACAATAGCGGAAACGGTTATTAAAAACCGTGTAACTCTTTCAGTCATCTTAAATCTAATTTCCATCATGACCGCCTTTCTATCTTGTACCGTCTCATAATGGACGGGATTAGTCGGCGTTATCACTATCTTTAAACATTATTTTATTTTCAAAGTGCAATATAAATTAATATTTTTATAACTTTATTAGTATAACAAAAAAGACTTTTTATTTTGTAAATTGTTAGATAATTTTAAATATAAATAAAAAAAACGTGCCTATGGCACAAAAATATATAACAAATGAGCATCCAAAGTCTAAAAGTATTATCAGTACATGAATTTATAGATTGCTATTTCTGAGACCAGTCCGGCTACTCCATTAGGATGAGAAATTTCAAAAAATCTACTTTACAAAACTTAATATAAAGACAAGAATTTTAATTACCCTTAAACATGCATTCAGCATGGATTGAGGGTTAGTATTTATAAGGTTTGTGGAGGCGTATACATCAAATGATGTATTTAAGAATTGGGCAAAAATGACAATAATAATATTTAGTTCATTGAAATTAAGATGTGAAATAACAATAAACATATAAATATAATATTTAGTTTAAAAATAAATAAAAAGAATTAGACAAGTAAAATAGAAGGGTTAGAAAATTGAAAAAATTTCTGGACTTTTACTATGCCCAAAAAAGGGTCGGTAAAGAACTGTCTATGATGCAGCAAAAAACTCAAAAAAGTAATGTTATGCTGCTTACTAAAGAAGATGATTTTAATTTTGATAGTTGGAAAGATATTTTATTAGTAGATCAGGACTATATTATTGAGCTTTCTGAGATGGTTCAGCAGCAAAACACTAAAGATAGTGTTTACACAGCTATAATAAACTTGAATAGCAGCGTGGACGTCGATGTTTTTGTTGTTGAAAATAACAAAACTATAATGAAAATTGACAATCATAGTACTGTAAATGTTCCTGTTAATACAAATGATAATGTTGAACTAATAGTTAATCCTAAAATAGAAAGCGCACAAATCGGTGATATTAACCTTGATGTGGAAATGCTTAATAAAAAACTTAACTATAAATTTACTGCTTATCGCTTTTACATTGATGCGGACTTTAATAGAAACGGAAAAATTGAAGAAAACAATACCTACATAAGAAAATGGAAATGGGGCTATGACGGAGAAGGTCCTGTTCTGTTGAATTCTGTGTTTAAGTCTGATGTGCCTAAAACAGACTTTCCGGTTGAATATTTAAGTGAAGTTAATATCCGTAAGTTTGGACCTGAGAATTATCCTGATGACTTTAAGCTTATACTTGAGTTAAACGAAGGTGATGCAAACAGAATTAGACTATACTTGCAAGACGATATCCAAACAGAAAATTCCGGGTCTATCCTGGGTGAAGGTACAAGATGGACCACACTGGAAAACAATATGTTTAAAAATAATATATTGAAATTGTACGCGCAAGCGTTGGAATATCCTGACAGAAATTTTGACGGGATAGTAAATTTGAGACTTAACTTTGCAGTTGAAGTTAAGGCAGACGATAAAAAAATGCTTATACCCCTTTATACAGATGAAAGTTTAAATCCTTCAATGGTGAATATTCAGTTCTTTGTAGCTCCGTGGATAGCAACGCCAAATACACAGGAAGCCAGAAAACTATTTGTTTCTCAATTACCTGATAATTCTAATATAGAATTTGTCAAAAAAGCAGAAGAAATAGCAGGCATAGCAGGTGTGGAATTTGAAGCAGTGCCCGGCTATTTGAACAGGAACGATCCCTGGATGCAGGATGAAAACCAAATGGGCTATTCTGAGGCTGCTAATACTAATTTAGATGTGGTTTTAGAATCTCCTCGAAATAGAGGATTGGATATGTTTCCGCATTATGGACTGTATGGTCCTCACTTTGGTTATGTCAGCCGTAGCGGATCCAGCCCTAAATGCTCATTGGATTCATTTGGTAACCTTGATGTAACACCGCCGTTTACTTCTAACGGAATTGAGTATCCTCTAGGTAGAATTATTTATGGGGGTAAATTACCCGGCACTGCAGGACGACGAATGCAACGGATAATGAGGGATTTTCTTGCAGGTCAGCAAGTGCAGAAACCTCTTGAGCTTTACACGGATTGGTTAAATGTCGGGCATGTGGATGAAATGCTAAGCTTTGTCCCCGATAAAAGTAAAGACTTTAATATGTACTCGACCAGCAAAGGATTTAAGTTACTTCTTGGAAGTCCTAAGGTATTTTATCAAGAATTGTGTAGGCTTGAACAATATGGTCACGGTGATGCCGTAATTATGAAAGATAAGTTCTGGAGTGACGGCAGGCCAATGCAAACAACTGTATCTGATATGGTGAATAACTATAGCCTGCGAGAAATTAACGAAGAGTTTCAAGAAAAAATAGACTACAACAGAGAACTCTTGAAAAAAGAGTTAGGACTACGAGAACGATATGACATCATTGATATTCCGGCAGTGTTTACACTGGAAAAAGGCAGAGCATTAGCTCTTATACCGGGAATGGTTAATATGATAGTTCTAAATGAACATTTGATTATACCTAAACCTTTTGGCCCCGTAATAAATGGAGAATGCCAGATAGAAAAATATGTGAGAGAACAATTGGAACCTCTTGGGTTAGTTTGCCACTTTGTGGATGATTGGAGCTCTTATCATATTCAAGAAGGTGAAGTTCATTGCGGATCCAAGGTTTTGCGAAAACCATTTGATTTTAAATGGTGGAACTCAAAGCCAGAGCTTGATTTTGATAATTAAGTTAAGTAATAAATAAAAATTTCTTATCTGAATAATGAAAACCCCTCTTGCCAGAGGGCAGGAGGGTGATAAAAAGATAACAAATAAAATTTTTGTTAAAGTAGAAAATAAAAAAGGTGAAGACTATAACGCCTAATTTAAATAAACTAGGCTATAAAAATGATGCTAAGTCTGCAATATCTTTTGCAGCAATATATTCTACGGGACTTCTCTATCAAATGATAGGGATAACAAATAAAAGAGAGTAATAAAATTATTACTACATTTACTAAAAAAGAAATAACAGTAAAGTAAATAGAATAGAAAGGAGTGGATGTATGAAAAATATTAAAGCATTTTTCAGCTTATTGATAGCGTTTTTAATAATTATTTCCGGTACATCAGCTTATGCACAGACAAAGTTTGGTGCCAGAGCGCCTACTATGTATTTTGCGACTACCGGGACCGGGCAGTCTGATGATGGAATTCCGCCGGATCCTTATGAAACGTTTTCTTATGATTTAGCACTAAAGGAGGCAGGTATTGAAAATTTTAATGTTGTTTATTATACATCTGTTTTACCTAAAGAATCTTATGAAGTGCCTATTGAACAGGTTAAGGGCAGTTTTCACCACGGTGCAGTACTTGAGTCAATAATGGCAAAAGCAGGTGGAAAAAAAGGTGATACGGTAGCTACCGGAGTTGGAAGAGTTTGGTTTGATGATGGTAAGGGTAATATACTTGGCGGATTTGCAGCAGAATATGAATATGTTTATAAAAAAACTAAAGTTAGTCGTAAACAGGCGGAGAAGGATGCTGTTACTCAATTAACAAAGTCTTTGAATCATGAGCTTGATATTCGTCGATTAAAGCAATATGGCAAGATGAAATTTGACGTTACTTCTTTATATATTACTAAAAATTATGGCATGTCTCTTGCAGCACTTGGATTTTTGAATTTTGATTATTTGAATCCCGCTAATTCTTGCAAGTGTAGGGTTAAGTACAAAAAATAAATAGTTTAGGAATTTATAATTCTTAAGCATAATAAAAAACTCCTATTATTTTATGTCTAATATATTAAAAATCACCTTAACCGATAAACCAAGGTGATTTTCTTTTGATCATTTATATTTTCTTATATTTTTAATTAAGGTCCTTAAAATTTTAAGTAAGAATTTTTTATTATCTATACTGCTTATCAATTAAATTTCAGATTACTCTTTTCAGAGAATAGTTTATTTTATTAACTTTACTCGATTTAATAATCTGAAAAGTATTTTAGTGGGAGTATATCACTTTTCTTTGCTCTATATAATAAAAACAAGTATCAATAAAAAAATACCACAAATTAAAGACAATTAAACTAGGATAAACTTAATTTGAAGTGAAAATCTATCAAGCATAAATAAAAAAATGTGATTTAAGTAAATCATATTACTATTAATAGAAAAATTATTTGGAAATGTAAATAAGATAAAAAAAAAGATTAAAGTTTTAATACTCTTGTTCGAAGAATACTATAGAAGCCATAGAAAAAGTTGGGTCACACAACCCAACCTCCTCCCCAAACCTAGTAGCCGCCTGCAAATAGCGCGGCATTTTTTTTATTTGTAAAGAAAAAAACTTGAAATATTAATTACTTGAATTCAATAAATTTATTTCATTTATAAGTTCAGAAGCTGTTTTTAAACCTTGAAATGTAGAATAATACCTGATATAAGCTATATTATTATGTGTTTTTAAAAATTCTAATACTTTATAGCCCAGAAATTCTGATGTTATTTCTTTTTGAGAATTAGCAAAAAAGCTTATTTCTAAACTATTAACAAATTTTTCTTTGATATCTATAGAGATATTACATTTTTTACTGGCTAATTTTATACTTTTTAAAAGTTTTTTCCTGGAAAATTTTTCCTTTATTCCGCTTCTTTTAACAACTGTAACAGGAAAAAATTCTATCTTTTCATAAGTTGTAAACCTTTTTTTGCAGGCATCACATTCCCTGCGTCTTCGAATACTGGCTTTATCCGTTGCATAACGAGACTCTAGAACTTTACTATCCTGGCTTTTACAAAAAGGACACAGCATGTCAACATAATTCCTATCAATTCGGCACCTCTCATTTATAATATCATCATTTATTTATTGGTGATAGTCATCACCTTTCTTATGTAACAGCTGTAAGCTTTGATATACTATTAATCGTTTATTTATCAGGGCATTTATGTTACAAATTATAATAAAGTAAATAAAGACTATATGAATATATGAGCCTATTTGACGTGTTGGAAAATCAAAACAGACAAATACCACTTGCAGAAACATTAAGACCCAAAACTCTTGATGAGTATTATGGACAATACAATATTGTCAAAGAAAACTCTGCAATATGGAACCTTTTAAAATCCGGCAGATTGTTTTCTCTAATCTTATGGGGTCCACCCGGATGCGGAAAAACAACTTTGGCCAGAATTATAGCAAATGAGACAAATAGCAATTTTATAGAATTAAGTGCGGTGTCTTCGGGGGTTAAAGACCTTAAAGAAACTATTGAAAAAGCTAAAATAGAATTAAGAAGTACCGGTAAAAAAACACTTGTTTTTATAGATGAAATTCACCGTTATACAAAGACTCAACAAGATGCCCTTTTGCCGCATTTAGAAAAAGGAACAATCTATTTAATAGGTTCTACAACAGAAAATCCGTCTTTTCAAATAGCTCCTGCACTATTGTCCAGGGTTCAAATTATGCAGCTAAATTATATTGATGACGAGAATCTTTTAAAAATTATAAGAAAAGGCTATAAATACCTTATTGACAAGCATGGCAAGATAGAACTTGATCCTAAAATTGGTGAATTTATTGTAAATCACTCAAGAGGAGATGCGAGAATAGCATTAAATATTGTTGAATCTTCTTACTTTTGTAGTCCATATCAAGAAGATTCTCGTAAATTGACACTGGAGCTTATAGAGAATTTAACACAAAAGCAAACCATAAAGTATGGAATTCAAGATCATTATGACCACGCCAGTGCCTTTCAAAAAAGTATTAGAGGCTCTGATGCAAATGCTGCTATATATTGGCTTGCAAAAATGCTTTTAGGGGGAGAAGATCCCAGGTTTATTTCAAGAAGACTAATTGTTATAGCAAGTGAAGATATAGGCAATGCTGATCCTGCGGCTCTTTCTGTTGCAATGAACGCACATAAGGCCGTAGAAACTTTAGGCATGCCTGAGTGCAGAATTGTTCTGGCTCAAGCCAGTATTTATCTGGCAAAAACTAAAAAATCAAATGAAGCTATCATAGCAATAGATACTGCTATGAACGATATAGAGCATAAGGGATTAAATTATCCACCGCCTAATCATCTAAAAGATAGCCATTATAAAGATGCTAAAAAGTACGGATTTGGAGTGGATTATATATATACACATTCAAACCCAAATGCAAGCCAGCAATTTTTACCAGAAGAAATAAAAGATAAAAAGTACTGCCATGATTTTTAATATATTATCGATGGTACAATATTAAAATACCAAAAGTGCCAATATTTTATTGCCAGCAAACCTTTCGTTTTTTATTGTGTTTAGAACGCTTTTTTTCTTTTCTTTGTAGTTTGTTCAAGGCCTCATACGCATCTGCTCCTAATTCATCAACGCCTTGATCATGAGTCTCCACATCATAGTCTTCGAATAACATGTCAGAATTCCAATTATTCTTGAACGTACCCACGTGTTTCTACTCCTATAGATCTAAATTATAAACCATTTATATTATAATAAACGTATATTTAATGGATTTCTTTAACTTAAATTCTTGAAATTTTAACAAATATATACCAATGTTAAAATAATTTAAAAATCATAAAAATCTATCAAAACTACCTAAATTAACATATAAAGAAAATGTTTAGCATCAAAGTAAATTAATCGAATATGATATAGGTAAGTTAGTTTTAATTTAATTATTATAATAAATAGCTAGCTGATAAAAAGAAAAAACCTTTTCCTTACTTGATCTGAGACCCAAAAACTGGACAGATTAAAAAAAGACCTAAGCAACAAGTAAATGATCTCTGTATTGAACAGGGGTCATTTTCTTTAGGCTCCATT
>JANQLL010000185.1 GCA_028280605.1 Candidatus Gastranaerophilales bacterium | reverse complement strand
ACTAATAAAAGCATGGCTCATTTTTTATTTTTTTTCTAAATTATTCTTTTTTACTTTTAATTTATTATTTGCTTTTAACTACTTTTCCGTAGCCCTGGCGCAATAAACAGTAAAAATATAATAAATCTTGAATGATTGTCATAGTTATAAACATTTGATACTGATTAAGTTTGCTATAGACCGCTACTCATTTTTTGATATAATAAAATTAAAGCTAAAATCAAGGAAAGAAGGGTGAAAATCCCACACTGGCCCGCAGCCGTTACAGTCGGAATGCTTGCTTTAGTTTTATTTGTTAGTACTCCGAGACCGAGGAACACAAATAATAGTATGATGCATATTTTTTGCTCATAAAATAGCTATTATTTATATTCTGATCTTGGATACTGGCAGTAAGTTTAACTGTTAGTATTTTTTGTATGGAGAAAAATTATGAGTAAATCTATTCAAACAAAATGTTTTGGCTATCCTAAAGTAGGAGAAAATCGAGAACTCAAAAAAGCATTAGAAAGTTACTGGTCGAAAAAAATTTCTAAAGAAGAATTTATTGAACAAGTTGAATCAATAAATTACACCAGAATAAAAAAACAAAAAGAGCTTGGCATTGATTTAATTTCATCAAATGATTTTTCACTTTATGATTTTATTTTAGATTTATCTACAATGTTTGGTGTTATTCCTCAAAGATTTTCAAACTTAAATGATGATTTTGATTTGTATTTTTCTATGGCAAGAGGTAACAATGATGCTGTTGCGTGTGAGATGACAAAATGGTTTGACACAAATTATCATTATATAGTACCTGAAATAAGCGAAAATTTTAAAATTTTAAAAAACAGGCCGCTTGAGTCATACAAATGGGCAAAGGAAACACTTAACATTGAGACCGTACCAAGTATCACAGGTCCCTTTACATTTATAAAACTAGCAAAAGGTTATCAAAAAAAAGATTTTGCCAAATTACTTTTTGAAATTTCAAGTTTATATAATGATGTTTTAAAAGAACTTGAAGAAAATGGAGTTAAAACTATCCAAATAGATGAACCGGCATTTGTTTTAGACATAGAAGAGAAAGAAGTTGACTATCTAATTAAAAGCTATAATATTATAAAAAAAGACTTAAAACATCTTAATATTCATGTTCAAACTTATTATGAAAGCCTTTCTCATTATAAAGAGATTGTAAATAGGCTTCCTGTAAATGGATTAGGTCTTGATTTTGTTATTAATAGTGAAAATCTTGAAAATATAAAAAAATATGGATTTCCAAAGGATAAAAAGCTTATTGCCGGCATTGTCTCAGGAAGAGATATTTGGAAAGTAAATTATGAAGAAACAACTGAATTAATAGATGAGTTAATTGACATTACCGGGCAAAAAGACCTGATTATTTCAAATTCTTGCCCTTTATTTCACCTTCCTATTTCGCTTGAAAAAGAAAAAGATAATATTCAGCCTGATTTAATAAATCTTTTATCTTTTACAGATGAAAGATTGGAAGAATTGAGTATATTAAAAGGCATAATTAATAAAGAAAATGCTATACCCTATCAAAATATTAAATCTATTCAAAAGACCTTTAGTAATCAAAAAGTTTTAAACGATGTTTCGGAAATTGTTGAAGATGAGATAGGAAGGCTTACAAGGTTTGACTATAGATATCAGAAACAGCTGGAAATATTAAATCTGCCACTATTTCCCGCTACAACAATAGGAAGTTATCCACAAACTTCTGAAGTTAGAAAAGCAAGAGCTGACTATAGAAAAAACTTAATTTCAAAAAATGATTACGATATTTTTATTAAAAATAAAATAAAAGAAGTTATCAAAATTCAAGAGGACATCGGTCTTGATGTGCTTGTGCACGGTGAATTTGAGAGAACTGATATGGTTGAGCATTTTGGACAAAAACTTGACGGATTTATATTTACAAAAAATGGTTGGGTTCAATCCTATGGAAGTAGATGTGTTAGACCACCAATCATTTATGGAGATGTCTCAAGACCTGAAAAAATGACAGTTGATGAAGTTGTTTATGCTCAATCTCTTACAAAAAAGCCTGTAAAAGGTATGATTACAGGACCTGTTACCATACTTAACTGGTCCTTCTTCAGAAAAGATATTTCAAAAAAAGATATCGCTTTTCAAATAGCTCTGGCTCTAAAAAAAGAAGTTATGGATCTTGAAAGCGCAGGCATTCAAATTATTCAGATTGATGAAGCAGCTTTTAGAGAAGGCATGCCCCTTAAAAAAACAAAACAAAGAGCTTATCTTGACTGGGCTGTAAAAGCTTTTAAACTTACAAATGAAGATGTGCAACCTGAAACTCAAATCCATACACACATGTGTTACTCTGAGTTTAATGAAATAATTGCAAGTATTTATGCAATGGATTCTGACGTTATATCAATAGAAGCTTCTCGCAGTAAAGGTGAAATTATTGAAGTCTTTGAACAATTAAATTATAATCACGGTATAGGTCTTGGAGTTTATGACATTCATTCACCAAGAGTACCGACTGTTGAAGAAATCGAAATCATTATAGAAAGATCAATAAAGGTTATTGATAATAAACTCTTCTGGATAAATCCTGATTGCGGATTAAAAACCAGAGGATATGATGAAACAATTAAGGCTCTGAATAATATGGTTTCTGCTGCAAAAAAAGCAAGAAAAAAATATAATAGTATAACAGTCTAAGAAGAAAAAATAAAATATACCAAGTAAACACCCATTAGCTCAAGCAGTGGGTGTTTATTTCGTCAAAAATTAAAACTTAATGTTAGCCTGAACCAAGCAGTTCAAGACCTTCTTGAATTTTTTGCTTTATAATGGTTGCTAAAGAAGGAAAATCATCTATATTATGCTCATCAGAAAACTCAAATGCGGCATCCCTTGCAAGTTCTAATATATTTGCATCTTTAACAATATCAGCAAGTATCAAATCAGGCAAACCACTTTGGCGTGTACCGACAAACTCACCAGGTCCTCTGATTTCCAAATCTTTTTCCGCAATAATAAATCCATTGTTTGTCTGCTCCATTACTTCCAAACGCTCACGTGTACCTTGAGCATTTACATTAGCAGATAAAACGCAATAAGATTGAGTCTTACCCCTTCCAACTCGACCTCTTAACTGATGCAGCTGAGACAATCCAAATCTTTCCGCATTTTCTATTAGCATAACCGTTGCATTAGGCACATCAACCCCAACTTCGATAACAGTTGTGCTTACTAATATATGATATTCTCCATCTCTAAACTTTTCCATTTCCTTGTCTTTATCAGCAGGAGCAAGCTTACCATGTACAAGCCCTATATTTAGATCAGGAAATACAGTTTCTTTCAACTTTTCAGCTTCTTGTGTTGCAGCCTTTGCAGATAGATTCTCCGATTCTTCAATCAAAGGAAAAACAATATAAGCCTGATGGCCTTTTTCTACTTCTTTTCTTATTAATTTATAGGCTTTATTTTTATCTTTTCCTGTTACAAGAACAGTTTTTATAGGCTTTCTGCCCGGAGGCAGTTCATTTATAATACTCAAGTCCAAGTCACCATGCAGCGTTAAAGCTAATGTCCTGGGTATTGGAGTTGCTGTCATTGTAAGCATTTCAGGAGAAATCGTGCATTCATTAAGGGTACCTTTATTTTTCAATTCTGTTCGTTGCTTCACACCAAATCTATGCTGCTCATCAATTACAACCAATCCCAGATTTTTAAACTCTACATCATCTTGTATTAGGGCATGTGTACCTACAGCAATATTAATTAAACCACTTTGTAAGTTTTGACGCATTTCTCTTCTTGCTTTAACACGTTGCTTACCCACAAATAAACCTACACTCAAGCCTAAAGGAGTTAGCCAGTTTATAAAATTCTTGTAATGCTGCTCTGCCAAAATTTCTGTTGGAGCCATAATCGCGCTCTGAAAACCATTTTCAACAGCAGCTAGCATAGATAAACAAGCAACAACAGTTTTACCACTACCTACATCTCCTTGCAAAAGTCTATGCATTGGCTCAGGTTTTGCTATATCTTCTAATATTTCTTCAAAGGCGTTTTCTTGTCCTTTTGTAAGCTTAAAAGGCAATGATTTTATAAACTTACTAACAAGCCCATCCTTTTGAATTTCTATTTTAAATCCCGGACTACAGGTTTTTACTTGCTTTCTCATTTCTGCAAGCCTGAGCTGAACAAGGAAAAACTCGTCAAAAATTAGTCTTTTTTTTGCAGCTTCAAGGTTTTGCTTACAGTCTGGAAAATGTACTTGGCTTATGGCGGTTATTTTATCTATTAAATTATATTTTTCCTGTATATATTTAGGGAGCGGGTCTGTTAAATTATCCGCAAACAGTTGAATAGCATTATATATGGCTTTTCTTAAAGTTTTTACATGTAAATTTTCGGTAAGAGAATAAACAGGTACTATACGCGCAAGGTGTAAAGATTTACCATCTGAAGCCTCATCAGAATCAAAATCTCCTGTTAAAAGCTCAGCCTGCGCCTTATCTATAGAGAAACATCCTGCATAATCATCATACTTTACTTTACCTGAAAGAATTATCCCTGCGCCTTTTGGATATTGAGATTTTAATCGCTCCATCATAAATCTGTTGCATTTGCCATGAAACCAACTGGCAGTTACCACACCTGTTCCATCATAAACAGAAATAGTTACTATGGTTAAACTGGAACGTTTTGAGCTTATAAAAACTCGTGTATTTTTGATAGTTCCAAATACAGTAACTTCTTGATCAATTTCCAAATCCGCAACATTTGTTCTTTCAGAATAATCCAAATGCTTTCTCGGATAATAATGCAGCAAGTCATAAGCTGTATATAGCCCAACTTTATTTAATAACGCCCCAACCTTGGGTCCAACCCCTTTTACATACATAATATCAACATCTTCTGGTTTTTGGTCGGTGGTGGCTGTTTTTTTCTTTTTCGGGGCAGGGTTTGGATTTTCCAGATATTTTATTAATTGTTTTATGTACTTTATTCTATTAGCTAATGTTGTTGTAGCATAGCTTTCAAAAACATCATATAAGTACTCCCAGCCAGGATTATCAGGATCTGTTCTTTTAAAACTTCTCAGCTCATTGAGTACAAATCGCGAAAAATTGTATTTTTTTCCTTTAATATCAATATAGTTATGGTTTACTTCCACTTCTATAGCTTTTTTTAAAAGGTCTATACTATCTTTATGTTTATCTATAATTGCCATAAAACTATTTTTTTTCTTTTATTCCTTTTACTTCATAGATGTTTAATTTTTCTGAACGCCCTTTAACAAGAACAGAGTTTATTTCTCTAATTTCTAAAGTGTCACTTATTTTCTCATAAGTGGATGAACTTATTAACAATTTGGTTTTATAAACCTTATTAAAGGATTCCAAACGACTTGCAATATTAACAGTATCACCTATTGCCGTATATTCTAACCTGTCTTCTGAGCCAATATTACCAACAAAGGCAACTCCAGTATTTATCCCAATGCCAATTTCAATGTTGGGTTTACCTTCTTTTAACCATTGATCCTGAAGTAAAGAGATAGCTTCAAGCATTTCCACAGATGCATTAACTGCGTTTTGTGCGTGATCTTCACTTTCAATAGGAGCACCAAAAATAGCAAGTAAAGCATCACCCATAAATTTATCCACAATGCCGTTATGCTTCAGAATAATAGGCACCATTGCGCTAAAATAATGATTTAGAATAGAGCTTACATGTTCAGGCTCCAAGGTTTCTGCAATAGTAGTAAAACCTCTTATGTCTGCAAATAAAACAGTTATTTGGGCACGCTTACCACCTAATTTAGTAGAATCAATGTTATTTAAAATGCTCATCATTACGTCTTTAGACACATACTTTGCCATAACTTTTTGAATATGCTTTTTCTTGCTGTCTACCTGAAAATATTTAAAACCTGAACCTAAAGCTATGGTACACAGTATAAAAAGCTGCGGGGTTATTATATCTAAAGCTAAATTATTTGGATAACTTATAAGAATACAAAACTGCAAATATCCTAAACTAAGTATTATGATTGAAAGAAATCCATACAATGGCGACATTATCATTACTATTAACAAAGTTAAAGCAAATATAAGTGTTAACGTCAAAATTGATAAATATTGCGGAGGTTTTATCATAAAATCACTGTTTAATATGTTATCTATACAAGTTGTTTGTATATCAATCCCAGGGTGATCTTTCCTTACAGATGTTGTTTTTATATCTTTAAGTGCAGTTGCTGTAACACCTACTACCACTATTTTATCTTTAAATTCATCAGGAGAAATTAAAGGTTGCTCACCTTTTTTCAATAGTTCATATGATTTTATAATTTTCCAAGCACTAAAATTATTATATGAATGCAAATTACTGGTATTTATTGTTTTATACCATTTTATAAAGCTAAAAACTCCATTTGTATTAGCATCTAAAGGCATTTTAAGGTTAGAATTATTTTTAGTTCTTAAATATTTATCTTCAATAATTAATTCAGGATTATTATTTAATTTCAAGAATACAGCCAAAGGTAATGACGGATAATAATTGCCTTTATAATAAACAATAGGCTCATTTTTTCTGATAATACCGTCATCATCAGGTTGAGACAGTACAGAGCCGATTGAACTAATAGCCTCTAATAACTCATGCAAGGTGTAAGAGGAACTATTATAGGCTGTTTTGGATATAATGCTTTTTGTCCTGTTATCTTTTATTTTTAAAGCAAATTTTGTTTCTAATAACTTTGCAAGCTCATCTTCATTATCATAATTAAAATAATCTTTTTGCTTACTAAAAAACATACCTAAAATAAGGTTATCAAGCTTGGATATTCTGTTAAAAAATTCTTTTTCATCATCAGTATTATCATAAGATATAATTACAGAGTCAAAAACAATAACCTTTGCATTGCTATATTTTTCCAAATATTCAAATATATCAGCATAATAATTTCTATTCCAAGGCCATCTGCCTATTTTGGTAATAGATTGATCATCAATTAAAACATTAACAATATTGCTTGAAGCATTTTGTTTGGCTGTAAGGCTGGTAACGAAGTCATAAGCTTTTGGCTCTATAAATGATTTGCTTAAATAATAACAAACACTTAATACTACAAAACTTAAAAGTAAAAATATTACTATATTTAATAAATTGCTATACTGTTTGAGATTCGGTATTTTCATCATTTATATCTATAAACTCATCTATATTGAGAACTTCATCCTCATCTTGCAACTCTTTTTCTGTAGGCAGCTTTTCTTGTTTTCTTTTTAGATAAAATATACCGCCAACAGAACTGGATACCAGTACTATTGCAAACCACAATATACTAAAAGCTAAAGCTGAAGAACTATTTACACCAATCAATGTTAAAAAATAAATATAAGTTGCTTCTCTTGGTCCTATACCATTAAATGCAACCGGTATAAAACCAACTATAGCCGTCATTGGGTAAACAATAAGATAAAACAAAACAGGTATTTTTAACCCTAATGCTAACCCGATAAATATATGTATAAATATTATAATCGTATGGAACGCAAATGACCATATTAAAGCATTAAAAATTAATTTAGGCGACTTCCAATAAACATTAGTATCTTTTAATATCTTTTTTACTATGTTTTTATGCCCCATTGTTTTTTCCATAAAAGCAGGAAAAGCAGGGGTTAAAAACAATACCATACCGGTTAAAAGAACCATCATAAGCTTAAAAGTAAACGGTACCATGGAGCCAACAGGCAAAAAGAAAGTTATAGTTGCCATCCAGATTATTATCACTACACCGGTAAAACGCTCTGCTAAAATTGTATAAAGAGCAGGGCTTTTTCTTTTTCTTTCATCAGATTTAGATAAATAATACCCTTTAGCTACATCACCACCTATTGTTGTCGGCAAAAACAAGTTAAAATACATACCAATAAAGTAAAAATCAATATAATTTTTTAACTTATTTTTAAACCCAATGGCTTCAGATAATATTTTCCATTTATATGCACTTATTATTTGACCAAATAAATATAAAATAATGCAAACTATAAAATAAAAAATATTTATACTGCATAATTGATTATAAACTTGCTTTATATCAGAGTTTAGCAATAGAACTGTTATAAAAACAATACTTACTATTACTTTTGCCGTAAACTTGATATGCTTTTTATTTATCAATTTTAATCATCCTTATTATATATTTCTTTAACCCTATAAATGGTTTTATTCTGAGACTCATAATAAGTTCTTATCATTATTTCTGCAAGGATACCTGAACTTATTAATTGAACTCCCATCATAACAAGTAAAACACTTAATATTAATAATGGTTTGCTTCCAATATCCATATCAAATACAAACTTATCTATTACTAAATAAGTACCCGTGATTGAACCTATAGCAAAAAATAACATTCCAAATCTGCCAAACATATGCAAGGGTCTTGTTATAAATTTTCTAAAGAAAACAACGGTTATCAGATCTAAAATAACTTTAAATGTTTTTAAAATATTATATTTGCTTTCTCCAAATTTCCTAGCATGATGTTTAACAGGAACTTCAACAATATTTGCTCCTTCTATACTTGCCAGAGCAGGTATAAATCTATGCATCTCTCCATATAGAGATAAAGCTTTAGCTATATCTTTTGTATAAACTTTTAAAGAACAACCATAATCGTGAAGCTGAGTACCTGTCATTTTGCTTATTATATTATTAGCTATCATTGAAGGAATATTTCTTATTAAAACATTATCTTTCCTATTTTTTCTCCATCCGCTGACAACGTCATAACCTTCATTAAGCTTTTCAATTAACATTGGAATATCTGTCGGATCATTCTGCATATCACCATCGAGTGTAACTACAATCTCACCGGACGCATGATCAAAACCAGCTGCAATTGCCGCAGTCTGACCATAATTTCTTCTAAACCTGATAACTTTTACATTAGGCTCATCGTCAGCTAGTGATTTTAATACTTCATTAGTGCCATCACTTGATCCATCATCTATAAAAACTATTTCAAAAACCTTATTTAAACCTTCTATTACTTCTTTTATTGAATAATAAAGAGGTTTTATATTTTGGACTTCATTATATACCGGTATAATAACCGATATATCCAATTTAGTTCTAGTTAAAATTGCTGCCATATTATTCACCTTTAAAAAACTTCGCATTTATATTTGAAATTAAGCTATATCTTACGCCATGATTCATTAAAAAATAATCATATCTTTTCTTTAGCATATCTAAATGTCTATTCCTTACGACTATAAAGCTTGGAGTCGTATCGTTATAAACTTTATCAAACAGTTCATAGTTATTGTCTTTTATATAAGGTATTTCTTTTTGAGAATAGAATACAACACTTGGCTTTACCAAGCTGTATGTATATAATTTTGCACCTGGCATTTCTTTTACAAAGTTAACGTAGTTTATAAGATCTTTTTGACCTGCATTATAAACAAGAGGCATAACATTAAACAATAAAATGAAAGCAAGCCCTGTCATTAAAATCAGCTTGCTGCTGAATATAAATACTTTTTGATTTTTTATCGCAAAAATTATTGCCATAGTGGCAACGAGCAAGAATAAAGCTATAGATGGAATATTAACAAACTGGGTATTTGTTCTTACTTCGATAGGAAGAATATTATTAAAAAAGAACAATTGCCCGATACCCATAATTAAACATATTAGACCAAAAGCTATTGCGGAATACTTTATGCTTCTGTTGTTTTTATTGTCACAAATATACTCATACCAAAGGTAACCTGTTATTAATGCAATAGCAGGAAATAATGATAAAATATATGTTAATAACTTAGAATTCGCAGAGCTAAAGAAAATAAATATTGTTAAAAACCAAGTAAAACAATATAATAATGTTTTAGTTTTATTATTAGCATTTTGAAACACTGAAATTTTAAATTTTTTAATTTCGTTTATATTAATATTTTTAATTAATTGTCTTGGATATTTTATTAAAGAAGCTATAAAATATGTAATCCAAGGAAATGCACCGGCAAAAACTACAATAAAATAGAAATAAAACGGTTGCAAATGCCCTAATTTCTTAGTGGCAAACCTGTTAAGATTATGATCCAGAAAGAAATAATCAACAAAATCTTTTCCGTGAATTTTTATAATTTGGTAAAACCAGGGCACTACAATAGCAGAAAAGATTAATAATCCAGGCAAAACATATTTTATATTTAAGTTTTTCTTTAATTGACCGGTTAAAAGGAAATAAATACTAAATACAATTGCCGGAAGCCCAAAGCCCACCGGTCCTTTTGTGAGAACAGCCAGCCCACTAAAAGTGTAAGCCAGCCACCAACAATATTTTTTATATTTATCATCTACAAACGAGCCCAAATAACCTGAAAATATAGTGGCACAAATAAAGAATGCCAAAGTCATATCGGTTATGGACATTCGCCCTAGTGCTATTATCTCTAAAAACGTTGCCAGTATAATAGCGCTAATCAGGCCAAAGGTATTTGATACTACTATACGTCCCCATATAAAAGTAAAGAATACTAAAGCGCTTGCCAGCAATGCAGAAGGAAATCTGGCTGCAAATTCGTTAATTCCAAATACGTTATAAGAACCTGCAATAAGCCAGTAGAAAAGCACAGGCTTATCAAACCTTAATTGATAATTAAAATAAGGTGTAATAAAGTCGGAAGACTCCACCATTTCTCTTGCAGCTTCTGCGTAGCGAGGTTCATCAACGTCAATGAGCTTATAGCTTCCCAGTTGAAAAAAGAAAAAGAAAATACAAACTATTGTCAGTATTAGTATGCTAAATTTTTTAGTTCTGAGGAGATTCATCATATACCCTTTTTTTACCCCTTTTTAAAAATTCCACTATAATATTTATTAACCAGATTTAATAATTTTTTTAAGATATAAAAACGAAAAAATATATTCTATACCTACTAGAATATTAAATAAAAAATAGAGTTAAACATCAATTTTGATTGAGCAAATCATTATATTTCTTAACCTAAAAAAAAATGAGTAATAAAATTATTTTATTTTTTGTTTTAATAATAGTGAATATTCATTCAATTTGAACCAATTTATTTATGAGGTTATATCAATGCAATACATAATAAAAAGAATGCTTGCCTTATTTTTAATTAGTTACTTACTGATGGCACCTATTCAGCCATCTTTGGCGTGTAGGATGCTTGCAATTCTTCAATCTCCAAATAATCAAGAAAACAAGTTAATAACAGAAATTCTTTTAAAAGGCGAAAACTCTCTTGTGAAGCAAAGCAAGCCTAAAAGAAAAACAGTTTTTAACATTTATAAAGCAAGTAATCTGCAAAATAGTCAATGCTTAAACTCAAGACTATATAAAAGAAGACTTTTAAAAGGTAATACAGATGGCTGGGGAATTAAAGCTTATACAAATAATCAATCGATTACAAAATATACAGGCATAAAGCCGGCTTACAAAGATAGACAATTTAAAAAATCAGTAAAAAAACTTGTTAAAAAGAATCCAACTGTTATTTTAGGCCATATAAGAGCAGCATCAGATAAGACTACGGTTACACCCGATAATACGCATCCATTTATATATAAACATTGGAGCTTTATGCATAATGGGACGGTGGTTGGTATGACTAAGCCTTGTGTACAGTCTAAAATATTAAATAAATATGCAGCTATAAACCATAAAGTAGTTGTGGATTCTGAGATGATATTTCACTATATACTTTCAAAAGTAGAAGAAACAACAGGCACAGACCCTAAAAATCTTAAGATTAAAGATATTGGCATTAATAAATTCAGAAGTATATTTGTAAGATCAATTTTGGAACTGCTGGAAATTGCAGAAACAAAACATATAATATTATCTGATGGATACAAAGCTACTTATAGTCCGATAACAAATTTTATAATGACCGATGGTGAAACTATTATAGCTTTTAAAAAAGGTACTAGCTTATATCTAGGCAGCTATGGTAGTAATTATAGCAAAAGCTATATATTGGCTTCTGAAGTTATACAGCCTAGAAAGTATAATAAAAAACCTGAAATATTTATTAAATGGCAAAACATCCCTGAAGAACAGGTTATTACACTTTACGCAGATAAAAAAAGCGGCAATGCAAAATATGAAGCAGCTCATATCGCTGAGTATTTATTTTAATTTTAAAAAATCATTCTTTACACTTAAGCTATAACTTCTTTATCAGGATTAACAAATAGAGTTTTTTCGTGAGTGTAAATAACAAACCCAGGCTTTGAGCCAGAAGGCTTTTTAACAAACTTGCGCCTGGTATAAACAACCGGCACATTAGAAGACTCACCCGCCTGACTGTAACATGCCGCTATGTTTGCAGCTTCGTGGATGGTTGTTTCGGGTATTTCAGCATCGGGAGATATTGTTTTAATTAAGACATGAGAGCCGGGTATTTCCTGTGTATGAAGCCACATATCTAAAGGCGAAGATAACTTTTGCACTATATAATCATTTTGTTTGTTGTTTTTGCCTACATATATATCATAGCCGTCTGAAGACTTGTATGTAAGCAGTTCAATCTTTTTAGAGGACTTTTTATCTCTCTTTACCTGCTGTTGATATAAAGACACTATATTTTCCTTATAAAGCTCTTCTTGAATTTGAAAAAGATCATCAAAGGTATGAGCTTGATTAATGCTTACTTGTATACTTTCAAGGTATTGTTTTTCAGATTCTAATCCTTCTAAGATTTCTTCGCTGATTTTTATGGCATTTTTTGCCTTATTATAACGCTTATAATATTTTTGGGCATTAGCAGATGGAGATAATAAAGGATATAGTGTTATTTTTACAGGCTTATTCCCATCAAAGAAATTATATAGCTCAACTTTATCAACACCTTGCTCAATTTGATACAAGTTAGCCATAATTATATCACCGTATTGCTTATATTTTTCTATTTTTTCATAAGAAGTTAAATTTTTAGAATGATCTTTAATTCTTTGTAAAACCCTGTCTAAAGACTTTTTCAGAGTTTGATACAAGCTTGCTTTAAGCCTGCCGAATTTATCTTCAAATATATAATACCCAAAGTATTCATCCACCATAGTATTAATAGAGTCTAGCGATGAAGAATCATTTTTATCACAATTAAATATTGAATATAATTTTTTATTATTAGATATACATGGTGTTAAATTCTTTAATAGCAGCAAATCTTTAGCTTTATTGTATAAAATAGATATTGTTTCTCTATTTATTGAGCATATTTCATCTTTTTTAATAACTATAGATGATAATTCACACAGTTCATTTGCCATAGCCAGACTTATATCGAAAAAAGTTCTGTTTAACCAATTATTTATAGGCATTGATAAAGCTTTTGCCTGTTGGAAAAATTCTTCTTCAGTAATATCAAGCAGATTAATTTTATTTTGCTTAGGCGGATAAATATAAGGAAGCCCGCCTGCAAGTTCGCGTTCTCTACTTTTTTCAGGGCCTACATTATGAGCGCAGCCAACTATTACATTATTTTCATAGTTATATAATATAACATTACTGTATTTACCCATAAATTCACAAGCTAACACCAGCGGTATCTTGGCGCCTAGTTCATTATAACTTTCAAAGTATATCTCTAAAATACGCTCATGCTTGGGTTGATTTATTCTTTGGATTTTAGCGCCTTCCATATATTTTCTTAAAAGCATACAAAACATAGGCGGCTTTTGTGGTATTTCTATATGCCTTAGTTCTTTGCCTTTGTCTGTTAGCACAGAAGCATGTGCGTATTTAGGATTAACTGAGATATATAATTTATGATTATGCCCACGCGCTCTTATACTCAGGAGAATTTCGTGCCTGCTTGGTTGTTGGACACGTTGAACCCTACCTAATGAAAGCATAGGCTCAAGCTCTTGCATAAGTGCTTTTAGGGTTAAAGAATCAAAGTTAATCATTTTTCGGTACCGGCTTTTGGATAAGAACCTAAGAATTTATAAAAGGTAATCTTTGGAATGATTGTACCTATTGTTTTCTTGACAGACTCATCTTCTATATGTCCATCAAAATCTATAAAGAAAGAATAATCACCAAACACTCGCTTTGATGGTCTTGATTCTATATAAGACAAATTAATGCCATTCTCTTTAAAAGCCTTTAATATATCAACCAGGGCACCCGGTGTATTTGCAGTAGAAAAAACAATTGAGCTTTTATCATTGCCTGTAGGGGCGCAAGGTTCTGAGGTTAAGAGAAGAAATCTTGTGTAATTATCCTTAACATCATTTATATCTCTATCAAGTATATTAAGATCATACAGTTCTGCTGCTCCGGCTGTGCCAATTGCTGCCCATGTCTCATCAAGATTATTTAGCCTTTTAACAGCTTCTGAGGTACTTGGTAGAGGCTCGGTTTTTGCCTTATTACCAAAATTTTTAGCTATATAGTATCTACACTGTGCCAATGCCTGCGGGTGCGACGCTATATTTTTTATCGTAGACATATCATTTGATTTGCTTATTAGGCAATGTGTAATAGGTAAAATAATTTCTCCACCGATCATCACTCTTGATGAGCTTGTTAGAAGATTGTCAATGCTCTCCCTTACTATTCCTTCGATTGAATTTTCTATAGGCACAATACCTATGTCACCAATATTATTGTCTATACTTTCAATCACCTTTAGTATTGAACCTTGTGGCTTTTCTACTAGTGTTATATTATCAATTTTTGTAACAAATTGATCTGCGGCTATTTGGGTATAAGAGCCTTCAGGACCTAGAAAATAGATAGATTTAGTAATTTTTTTATTATTTTTATTATTCATTATATAAAGCCTTTTAAGTTTCACTAAAAAACATTTTAATGGTAAATTTAAAATATAACAAAACAAAATGAATCTAAAGCTTTATGTGAAAATCTTAATAAAAAGAGATAAAAAACAGAGAGGTAAATTATGGCAAGACCAATTAAATTCGGAACAGATGGGTGGAGAGCGATAATAGCTCAAGATTTTACTTTTGACAATGTAGAAATAGTTACAAAAGCAGTAATTGCATATATTAAAACCAAATATGATCCTGGTCGACCAGTTGTTGTCGGTTATGACCCAAGATTTTTAGCTGACAAGTTTGCGCAAAAAGCAGCTGAAATACTCAGCGATCTTGGATTAAACGTTATGGTAGTTGATAGAGATGCACCAACTCCTGTTGTAGCTTATGCGGCAAAATTTTATAATACGGCCGGTGCCCTTATGTTAACAGCGAGCCATAACCCTCCTGAGTGGTGCGGTATTAAATATATCCCTGATTATGCGGGACCTGCTACTACTGATATTACGGATGTTATAGTTTCTAACGTACAAAGATTGCAGGCTGGTGATGATACCTTTATCAAAGCATCCGCAACTAAGGGTAAAATCGAAAGCTTTGATCCTAAGCCGGAATACTTTAAGTGGGTCAATAACTTGATTGACTTTGATATGATTAAGAAGAACATAAAGTGCAAAGTTTATTATGATGCTTTATTTTCAACCGGTAGAGGGTACTTAAATACACTATTAGAAGATGCAGGCATCGAGACAGTTACACTTAACAATGAAAGAGACCCGTTGTTTGGTGGGGCTATGCCTGAGCCTAAAGAAAAATTCTTAGGCAAGTTAAAAGAGTTAGTTGTTAAACAGGCTCCTGCTATTGGATTTAGTACTGACGGTGATGCTGACAGGTTTGGTGTTATTGATGAAAAAGGCAACTATATTACACCAAATGAAGTTATTGCCGTTTTATTCAGACATTTAGTTAAAAACAAAGGCAAAAAAGGCTCTGTTGTTAAAACAGTTGCTACCAGCCAAATGATAGATAAAATCGCTAAAATATACGGTGATGTTAAGGTTCACGAGACACCTGTCGGGTTTAAATGGGTTGGTCAGATTATGAGACAGGAAGATGTTCTTGTTGGGGGCGAAGAGTCCGGCGGGCTAAGCATTATTGAGCATATACCGGAAAAAGACGGTATTGTAGCTAACCTGGCAATTTTAGAAGCTATTGCTTATGAAAACAAGCCTTTATATGAAATTATTGAGGATTTAAAAAGGGAAACTAATTGTCAGTATTTAAATTACAGGCTTGACTTACGCTTGACCGAAGAAACAAAAAATGCGGCAATGAAAATGTTTGTAGAAAGTGCACCATCAGCGGTTGGAGGAATGAAAGTTACTGAGGAAAACCAACTGGATGGTGTTAAGCTTTATTTTGAGGACAATAACAGTTGGATGTTAATTAGGCCTAGCGGGACTGAGCCTTTATTAAGAATCTACTTTGAGACTGATACTCAGGATAAGATGGACAAGCTTGTTGAAGATACTAAAAAAATTGTTAATAACGTAGAAGCAAAAGTTTAGGTGACAGTTATTACCCAGCTAAAGCTGAAAATATTATAAAAACTAAGGCTGCCCCACATCGGAGCAGCTTTAGTTTTTTGTATAGATTATGCGGGCATCACAAAACCCGTACTTTTAGCCTTAAAGAGAGTCAAAAAAAATATTCAATTATGTGTTGATGTAAAAATTAAAAGATTTATTAACTGCAATGACTTTTGCTTACAAAAGGGGTATAAAAAGGCACACTTATCCTGTAAGCGAACAAAGTGCTGTTTTGAAATTAACATTTGCGTGGCTGGCGCATCCTTTAATCTCAAGGTTGATAATAAGTTTGCACTTTTTAGTGCTTGGTTTATTAATATGTTATTAGATTTTACTCTGTTTGATACAGAGTTTTTGTTTTTGTATATAGGGTTTGTTACTGCCGTTGTTGCAGCAGTGTTATTATGTTTTTGTTTTGATAATATATTATTTATAAGTTCATTTAAATCTTTATAAGTCATGGTTAAAATATTGTAAGCATATACTAAAAGCGAAAAAGAAGGTGTTTTCTTTTTCGTGATATTACTTAATGAAATAATTGAACATAGGAATGCTATTAGATTCCACAAGATTGCATATAAAGTTTTTATGTATTGTGATAGTTTCATGACCAATACACTCACTAATTTCAATTGTATACTTTATATATATTTTAGCATTTTTTTAAAATTTCCGCAGGCTCCTGAAATGTGAAAATGCTAATTTTGTAGCATTTCTTAATAAAAAATCAAGGAAAAATTTTCTAAAGCACGCTTAGCTTAAAAGATTTGATTGCTTTGTGCTTGCACTGTTATATTATTCATTTTGTATATTATTAATTTTCTTTCTTCAGCTCTTGTATTCTTTTTTTTACTTTGAAATAAGGATTTTGGGGCATTCCCTTTGCCTTGCAATATCTTCGTTTAAATTCCCACCATCAATATCCTTTAAACAAGATATATCAATTAATTTTGTTAAAGTATATTTTAAGGGTCTATCAACAAAGTCTTTAATGTCGTATGATTCAAAAGTTTTATATAATCAGTCTTCTCTGATTTTTGACAAAAAAGAAACTAAATTGGATGAAACAATTTTAGATGATTTCATTCTTTATTTAATTTATTTTATCAGGGAAACACTTTTTATTTTTTCTGGTTCAGTTTTCTCAGTACATTATATATACCCTTTTACTTAAAATGAATGATTATTTTTAAGCTTGATAAGTATAGAATTTACGTGGACATACTCGTCAAAAAAGTACATTAATAAGTAATAAAGAGGGTAATTTTAGAATGAAATTTAATGAGCAAATACTAGTTGCATTAGGGTTGGGTGCCAAAAAGAACTGGCATATTTTTCTAGCTCTAATAGCCGGTGTTATTGTAGGTCTTACACTCCCTTATGAATCTGCTCATCCGTGGGTTCAAAACCTTTTTGCCATTACCGGAGAAGTTTTTATTAGGCTTATTCAGATGGTTATTATACCACTTGTAATAAGTACTATTATTGTTGGAATATCCAGTCTTGGGGATAGCAAGCAATTAGGAAAAATGGGTATAAAAATGTTAGGCTATTACTCTATTATTACAGTTATGGCTGTAATAATAGGAGCAGGGCTTGCCTTAAGTATAGGACCCGGAAAAAACCTGCAAGCAGATATTGACCCGGCAAAAGCTACCGAAATTAGGGCTCAAGTTGAATCTATACAACAAAAAGAAGGCAATTTAACCAATATATATTTAGATATGATTCCGAAAAATCCAATAGAATCACTTGCGCAGAATAAAATGCCGGCAATCTTAATATTCACTCTTATTTTTGCTTGCGCTTTAGCATCTGTAGGAGAATTAAACCGGCCCATTGTTTCATTTTTTGAATCGGTTTTTGCGGCAACAATGAAGGTGACGGACTGGATTATGGTCATAGCACCGCCGGGTATTTTTGCACTTACAGTTCATACTGTTGCTAATTCAGGCATTAAAGTCTTTAGTAGTATGTCTTTATATGTGTTTACTATAATACTTGGACTCATGATTCAGCTATTTATTGTTTATCCGATAATTTTAAAATTATTTAGCAAAGTTAAAGCTACATCTCTTTATAAAGCTATTAATGAGGCTATATTAGTTGCTTTCGGTACTGCAAGCAGTTCTGCAACTTTGCCTGTTACTATCAGATGTTGTGAAGGCAGAGCTGGCATATCCAGCAAGGTGAGCAGTTTTGTTTTGCCGCTGGGTGCTACTATGAATATGGACGGTACTGCTTTATATCAAACAATTGCGGTTATATTTATAGCTCAAGCTTATGATATAGTCTTAACTCCACTTATAATATTACAAATTTGCATTTTTGCAATAATTGCTTCCAGTTCATCAGCTGGTATACCTAGTGCTGGGCTTATTACAATGGCTCTTATATTAAATATACTTGGGCTAAAAACAGAACAAATCGGTGCGGCTTTTGTTTATATAGTTGCACTTGATAGATTTATTGATATGTTCAGGACTGTAAATAATATAACCAGTGATACTGTTGTTGCTTCTTGTATTGCATCCGGTGAAGGTGAGTTGGATTATGACTTGCTGGGCAATCAGGAAGTTTGGAAAGAAGTTATTTAGATAAATTTGTTCTTTAAACACTCTAAAAGCTTGGTCTTTAATTAGACCAAGTTTTTTTTATGAATTAAAGCTTGCTGAAAAATTCCAGCATTTTAAAGGCTCTTGGTCCGTGGCGACTAATAGAATCATTTTGCTCTTTTGTAAGTATTATAAATTTGCCTTTTAAATATTTTTTTAAATATTCTGCTTCGTTTGGCCCCCTTGTTATGACAATATCAGGCTTTTGCATTGCCGCATATTCCAAGCTGACAAGAGGAAAATCACTATTATAAAAGTCTGTTATGTTTTTATGACCTGCTTTTGTAATGATATCGTGGACAAAGCTTTTGTTGCCCGCTGCTATAAAAGGTTGTGTATTAACTACAAATAATACTTTTTTAGATACTTTGGCTTTTGCTGTATTTGTTTGATGTTCCAGCTTTTTTATCAAATTTTCAGCTTCTTTTAAATGATTAGTGATGTTTCCTATTTTTAAAATATTTGTTTTTATATCTTCCAGATTTTCCGTTTTAAAATAAATAGGCTTAATGCCTACTACTTTTAGGTCATCAACAACTTGCTTCTGCATATTTAAACATAATATGTATTCTGCATTAAATTTAAGTATAGACTCTTTATTTATCAAAAAATAGCTGCCTACTTTTGGTTTTTCTCGTGCTTCTTTAGGATAATTGGAAAACAAAGTAACTGCTTTTAATTTATCTTGTGCATTTATCGCATACAGTATTTCTGTTATAGCAGGGGATAAAGATATATAAGTGCCTTTTTCCGGCATGTATTTATATGCGCAAGTCAATAATAGTATTGCAATTAGTCCAATATTGCTAAATTTTAGGGTGCGCCAGAATTTCATTATTAACTTCCACTACATTAATATTATAATTATAGACATCTGTTAGGTTTTCAGATGAAAAAATCTCTTTTTGCAATCCAGAGAATACTTTGCCTTTTCTTGAGACTGAAATAAAATAATCTCCATACTTTGCAGCAAGATTTAGATCGTGCATTACACCCAGTATGGTTATATTTTGTGATGTTAACTGTTTTAATATGTCTAAGAGCATAATTTGATTTATTATATCAAGGTTTGAACCCGGTTCATCAAGTATAATAAAGTCTGCTTTAGAAAGAAGGCATAAGCCGGTATTGGCAATCTGCAATTCACCAGAGCTGAGCTGATTCATGAAAAGATCTTTTTTATCTGCGATATTTAATTTATTTAAAATAAAATATATTTCATTCTCTTCCTTTTTTGAAATGCTCCATTTCCAATTAGAATCATAATAAATAGAAGATAAATACTCAAAAAGTGTTAGATCCTGCGGATATGATGTGTTTTGCGGTATTAAAATCGTTTTTGAAAAACTGTTAGAAAAAAGCCCTTTTGATAATTTTGTAACCCCTCCAATTATATTTAAAATAGAAGTTTTTCCTGAACCATTCGGACCAAGCATAAGCGTAAACTTATTTTTAGGCAGTGTTATATTTATGTTATCAAGAAAAACCTTGTTTTCAAAACAGATTTGCCCGTTTTTTATGTTTATCATAAGAACTTTTTTCCTTTTACTAAAATAAATATAATAAATAAAGGGGCTCCTAATATAGATATTATTATACCAATAGGTAGCTCGGTTGGATAGACAACAGATCTTGCTAAATAATCGGATAATAAAATAAGGCTGGGTCCCAGTAGTAAGGCTGCAAAAAACAGCCATCTGAAATCCAGCCCAAATAATTGTCTGCAAATATGAGGAATTATTATTCCAATAAATCCTAAAATTCCTGCTGCGCATACGCTAAGCGATGCTAAAGCAGATGATAGTATTAAAAATACTATATTATATGTTTTAGATTTTGTACTTATTGATTTTGCAATATTGTGATCGAGCCTTAAAAAGTTTAATTTTGGAGTTATATAAAGACAAAGAAGCATTATAACTGCAAAAATTATGTATAGTGATTCGTAAACAAATAAAGAACTGTTTAGATTCCCGGACAATATAAGGATCATATTGTGGGCCTTATCTCTGTTTAGGAGAATTAATAGCGATATTATAGAACTTATTAATAAATTAACAGAAATACCAACCAACACAAGCTTTGCCAAGCTAAATCTGTTGACCCCTACAAAGCAAATAACAAGTAAGGATACCAGCAGGCCGCCTGCAAATCCTAAAACAGGATAGTAAAACGGTGAAATATTAAATAAGACTCCCAATACCAGAGCAATACCTGCCCCTGCAGAAATGCCCGTTATGTATGGATCAACTATCGGGTTTTTTGTAATCGTTTGCATGTACAACCCGGATATAGCAAGGCAGGAGCCTGCGATAACAGCTTTTATTGCCCTTGGAAATCTAAATAATTCTATGATATAAGTATTATCTGTTTGTACGCCAAAACTCCAATCTTTTAAGTCTTTTAAGCTGATTGGAGTTCCGCCGTACAAAACAGATAAAAAGAAACTGCCCAAGAATATTACTATACATATCGTTATTATTAGTTTTTTTTGCTTTATTTTTGTCATTTAGAATAATTAAAAATTCTTTAATAAGTTAAATATTAAGGTCGAGCGGATCGGCAAAGCCTATACTTTATCAGGCGCAGATTTTTTCTTAAAGTCAGGCAGGTTAAATTTAACTTGCAATCCTGTTATAAAGCTAATGCCAGGATGCTTGTATCCTTTGTAGACTTCGTATCTGTCATTGAGGATATTATTAAGCCTTCCCCACAGATAAACGTGTGCATTGTCAACACTAAATAACCTAACCTTTGAACCAAGTGCTAGTTTAAAAAATCCGTCAACTCTGGCACCATTTGTGTTATAGGCTCTGCTGGAAGCTGAGGTTCCTGTAGCAAAGACATTATATCTTTCTTTAGGTGAATAGCCAAGCTTAAAGTTGAACCTGTTTCTTGGCACGCCTCCAATGTCGTTATTATTAAAGCCATTATTATTAGTATAGGTGTAATTAGCTAAACCGTAAATACCTGATAAAAAGTTAACTTTTAAAGTATTCTCAAAGCCTGAAGTCTGCGCTTTTGAAATATTATAGTAGGTTGTCCCGCTCCAATCTATTAAATCAGTATAGTTATTGTCAAAATAAGCGAACTCATAGTTAATTTTATCATTGAATAAGCTTTGAATAACGCCGACATCCCAACCGCTGCATTTTTCTGGCTTTAAGTTAGGATTGCCTGCCGGTGAGCCAAAGAAAACACCGCCAAACTGAAATGGCGTAGGATAATTAATAGAATTACCGTATGTTGACCTTAGCTTGGTATAAGAATTATCTATAAACGGTGTTGGCAATATTAATGCACCTGATACATTTGGTGTTGCGTAAGTACCCCATTTAGAATCTTCTATACCAGTGCCGGCTTTTATTATTAGGGTATCTTTTATGTTAATTTTGTTATTAAAAAATACATGCCCTGTTGTATAACTCCTAGAGAATCTGTCGTTGTAACCCCAAACTCCGTCACCAAATGATTTTTGGTTAAAATTATTATGCTCCAATGTATAACCAAAAGAAAACGTATCTATATCTTTGTATTTTAGATTATGTTGGGTAGAAACAATAAACCTGTCATTTCTTGCTTTATTGTTATTATTGTTAGTATCTACACCATAGCTGTCTATAAAGTCTTCAAAAAAGTTCTCAAATCCAACATAGCCGGTTTTTAGATTATAATCATACCAGCTAAATGGCTTATGGCTAAATGTTGTTGAGTTTATTATCTGTGTGTTCTGGCTTCTTGCATTTGGATCAAATACTGTTGTGCCTGCAAAATAGTTTTCACTTATACCAACATTCTTTTTAGCTTCAATGTATCTGAAGGTATTTCTTAGTTCAGCTTTAGTGTCCATCAATCTTTTACCTATATTTGCAGATATTGTAAAGTTAGAGTAATCATCTCGTTTGGATTTGCCATCTGAAGTAGTTATAGCTCCACCGTTTGTGTCTAGTCTTGATACGCCAATATAATAATCAGCCGAGGTATTACCGCCTGAAAATGAAACACCTTCTTGAAAAGTACTATATGAACCAAATTTTTGCTCATAGTCAATCTTTGGACTCCCGTGGCCTTGTTTGGTTGTTAAACTGATTAAGCCACCGTGCGTACTATCGCCATGTATGCTTCCTTGAGGACCTTTTATTACTTCAATTCTTTCTAAATCTTTATTAGAAAAGTGTGTTAAGTCTGCATAGCCATAGCTGGGGTTGTCAATTTTTACACCGTCAAGAGTAAGGCCAACTCTATTCCAGCCTCGGATTCTTATTGAGCTTGTCATGCCGGCAGAACCCAGGTCTTGCGTTGTAATACCTGTATAGTCATTAAGGAGCTCATTTAAAGTAGTTTTTTGAGCGTTATTATCATCGTTTAAATTAATAATTTCTGCGCTGCTGGTTGATGTTTTGATATCTTGCGGCATGTTATCTATACTATATACTTGGCAGTCTTCTACTTTACCGAATTCAATAAATTTACATTGTTCTATTTTTTGTGTATCAGGTTTAACATTATCTATATCTGCACCAAATGACTGTCCTATGCTTAATATGCTAAGTGTTGCTGCTGTTATTAAAATCTTTTTCATATTTTCTTTTTAGTTCTTTCTATATATAAAACAAATCAACATTAATCAAATAGGTAATAATAAATGTTATATTACTTATTTGACTTTTAAAATTAGGTTTTTGTATAAATTATTAAGTTTTGAGAATTTTATACAAAAGAACAAACTTAAAATAAGAAGTCTGTCAATATAGATTGTGCTATTCTAATTTTATCATCTTTTATCTCCTTTTCTTGTGCATCGCAAGAGTAAGATAGAATAGAATAGTGGTGTTCTGGCTTAGGTTTTACCCTTACAGTTGCGACACAGCCTCGGATTTTCACCGAAGTTTCCCAATTATTCTATTTTAATACTACTTTTTACTTATTAAAATTATGATATATATTACATAAAAGAAATTCAATATTTTATTAATAAAATTTTATTTTTCTATCAAAAAAGCGCTTTCCATTAATTCGCAAGGAATAATAATATTTAGCTCTCTAGCCCTTTTAGAATTGATATACAAAGTGCTTTTACTTGTAACCTTAGTTGTAATATCTGCAGGAGAAGTACCATTTAAAATTTTTACAGCTATTTTAGATGCTGCATAACCTTGTTCAACCCCATCAACGCCAATTGATGCTAACCCTCCATGATCTGTCACAAATGGCCAAAAGCCTATTTCAGGTATCTTTGAATTTATTCTGGTCCATTTTAGTACTTCAGGGCCAGGCACTGGCTTGCCGTCGTTGTCTTTCATCGTAAAATACACAATTACATAAAAAGCATCTGCCTTGCCCTGATATTTTTTAACTAAGCTTTTCCATTCTTTAAAAGACCCAGTAGCATGTATGCCTAGGAGATCGAAGTTTTCTTCTTTTATTGTAAATTTAAGTTGTTCGGAAATTAATTTTCCGGTAATAGAGTCATCAGAGAGCATAACCACTTTACTACAGTTTGGTTTTAACATTTTTAAAAGATAGATACCATCTTTAGCATGAAATCTTTCAATAATACCAGTCACATTTTTGTTTGGCAAATTATATATTGAAGGTTCATTATTAACACCGGTAAATACAAATTTTCTTCCAGAGTCTTTTAATGGTGAAGTAACATACTTTGTAGCATTATCATCTGATGTAATAATAATATCAGGATTCCAGCGTTTAATAATTTTTTCTGCTTCTTCTGCTGCTGATAATATCTGTTCTGGCTTATTCTTCCTTTTAGTATCCATATAAAATACTTTGTATTCATAAGGAGTATTATTGAAACTGCGTTTCAAACCTTTTTTTATACCTATATCAATTCTATGAGTCCAACTGTAAGCGTCATGATAAGATGCGATGTGAAGAATTTTTTTAGCTTCTGCAAAGGCCTGGATTGCGTATAAATTCATTAAAATAGCCAGTGCCACAGTTAACGCTTTAATAATTCTAAAACTCATCTAACTCTCCTTTTTATTAAGGTCTACTTTCTCCAGTTACGTATATTTTTTTAGCTATTTGTTCATACATAATATATTCTTATACTGATTACATAAGATCAATAATGTTAATAGTTTAAATATATATAATTTATTTTCTACAAGTAAAATTAGATAATTGAAATTTTAAATAATAAATTTAATTTTGAATCAGAATAATATTTAGCTTATAATTTTTTAAGAGATGGAATAAGTAAAATAAAAAACTATAGATAAGAGATATCAACGTTGTATAAGATACAGATAAGACAAATGCATAAAAAAGACGTGGATCAGATTATGAGAATAGAGAGTGCTTCTTTTGGTGAACATCACTGGTCAAGACAATCGTTTCTTTCTGAGATTAATAATGACCTTGGGTATTATTATACAGCTGAAGACTTGGAAACAGGCAAGGTTATAGGATATTGTGGTTTTTGGCTAATACAAGAAGAAGCCCATGTTACAACAATAGCCGTAGCTCCTGAGTATAGAAAAAAATCTGTCGGCGAATTGCTCTTACAACAAATAGTAGATGCTTGCTATGAAAATATGGCAAAATGGATTACACTAGAAGTAAGAGTGTCCAATGTTCCGGCTCAAAATTTATATTACAAATATGGATTTAAAAGCCTTGGTGCAAGACCCAAATACTATCAAGATAATGACGAAGATGCACTGATAATGTGGACAGAAAATATCTGGAATACTAATTTTAAAGAAATGTTTGAAGTGTTGAAAAATGAACTTAATAAAAAATTCGAAGTATCCAAAGTTTAAAAATATTTATAAAAGATTATTTAGTAATACTAAGTATCAAGCATTTATAGACAGTTATCCAAAAATTAGAATTGGAGCTGTTTTAGTAGCGATTCTATGTACATTTTTTATTGTTATAGCTACATTTACTAAATTACCCCTGTATATTTTAACAATACCTGAGCAAGCTTTTACTAATCCGCCTCAGTATTTTAAAAATATCAAAGACATAAGTGAAATAACTACTACGTATTATTATATACCTCAAATACCTTTAGTATTATTTGCAGGAGCCTTATTAGGGGCAAGGTTGGGCATTTTTGCAGTACTCTTATATATTACAGCCGGCTTGCTGGGATGCCAGATTTTTGCTTCAGGCGGAGGTATTGAATATGTTAATCAAAAGGGTTTTGGATATATATTAGGCTATCTTTTAGGAACAACCCTAGTCGCTCACTACTTAAATGGTATAAAATTCAATTTAAAAAAATACTTTATCGCAACATTAACCGGAGTTTTTGCAATACATCTTGTTGGGATTTTATATTTAATAGGAATAATAATAGTTAATACCCAACAAGTATTGGAGCTTTTTGGATGGATATGGGCATTAAGTGGAATTCAATTGCCTTATGATTTACTACTAAGCTTTATTGCAATATGCATAGTGATTCCTGTTCGTGGTGCATTGTGGTTTGCAATGGATTAAATAATTCTCTATCAAAGCACTCGGCAATGGATAAATCTTCTTGAGTTGTAATTTTTATATTTTTATAACTACCCTGAGATACAACAACAGGCAGACCCATTTTTTCTACAAGTGCAGCATCATCAGTAAAATTATTATTTTTAAATATGTCATGAGCATTAAGCAAGTTTCTAAATTTAAAAGTTTGAGGGGTTTGAACCGCAAAAAGTTCTTCTCTAGCAGGTGTATTTTCTACTTTACCAGATTTAACTATTTTTATTGTGTCTTTTACAGGAACTGCAGCTATAGAAGCACCATACTCAAAGGTTCTCTCTATTGAATTATTTATTATATCCTGTGTTAATAAAGGTCTTGCCCCATCGTGAATCAAAATATAGTCAGGCGGATCTAAGCTTAAATACTTCAAGCCTTTATATACAGACTCTTGGCGGGTATCTCCTCCAATAATAACAGCTTGTATTTTAGGTATACTATATTTTTTTATTAATATACTTATTTCATTCTCTATATCAACTGAAGTGCAGATTAAGATTTTATCAATAAGAGGATTTTGCACTATTTGCAATAATGTTTTGACTATTACTGGCGTACCATTTAAGTCTGTTAGCAATTTATTTTTTTGTATATCGAACCTGCTACCTGAACCTGCCGCAGGAATAAGAGCGGTTATTTTCATAGATCATCCTTAAAATGATTAAATAAGTTATTTTCTAATAAGTTTTTTGTTAGTTCAAAAATTTTATCATCCAGTTTCATTATTATTTTAGCAGAACCAAAATTCTTGGCAACTCTTCCAATAACAGAAAATTTTACACGATTTTTCTTAAGTTCTTTTAATGTACTTTGAGTTACACATGCCACCAGCTCATAATCTTCTCCCCCAAATAAAATACAATTGAAAATATCAGACTTGCTTTTAACAGCTTTAGCTAAAGCTGAATTAAAGGGTATAGAATTATAATCTATTTCCATACTGATATTACTTAGTTTTGAAATTTTAAATAATGCATCTGCAAGCCCATCACTAGTATCCATCATACATAATTTATTATTCTTGTTAATTTCCGCGATTACTAGACCCTCTTTTACTCGTGGGATTGGATTGATATGAGCATTTTTAAAATATTCTTTTTCAATATCCGTTAAATTATAAATATTATCAGGATTTTCTAAAATATTAAACCCCATAAAACTGGAACCATATTCACCTGTTGTAATTATATAATCACCTACCCGAGCATTAGATCGAGCTGCCGGAGGTATACTATTGCAATTGCCAAGCATAGTTATACTAATTACTATTTTTTCTCCACCTGTCAAATCCCCGCCAATGGTTAAGACATGATATTTTGTGCAAATATCGTTAATACCTTTATAAAATTCTTTTATATAATCTTCTTTTATATGCCCTGGAAGGGAAAGAGATATTACCAAATAAGAAGGGACCGCTCCAGCTGCTGCAATATCGCTAAGATTAACAGCAACAGCTTTTTGCGCTAAATTATACGGACTGATTGTAGCAGTTCTAAAATGCACATCCTCAACTAAAGTATCTTGAGTAATTACAATATCTTTTTCTTTAATAAAAGCTGTATCATCGCCAATATAATCTTTAGAAGAAGGCAGTGCATTTTGAATTATTTTTATAAATATATCTTCTTTTTTCATTAATATTTAAAATTTAGCAAGCTTGCGTTATATCTATCATCTAATTTTCTGGTGATATTAGGGTTGATAACTTCTTGTATAACAGCTTCTATAGTTAGATAGACTTCTGCTTTTTCTCTGATACAACCCATTTTTGTATCTTTATAATTACCAAAAGAAGAATGTATATGAATTTTAGGTTCATCATTTTCCCAGGCAAAAACTCCCAAGCCAGCCACTTCAAACACATCATTATGTTCCCACCATACGGGATTAGGCGGATATTCCTTTTCTTCAGGACCTAAAACAACTTTGCTTGAAGATAAAGCTCCCATTAAGTGCACAAAACCGGCTCTAATATTTTCTTTTTTGATAATTTTTTTTAGTTCTTCTATCATATCTTCGCTGTCATCTATTCTTGCGACAAATACCCTACCTTGTGAAGCTTGTGTGTATTCCATCTTTCCCCCATTTTAATAGTTTCATTTGATCAAAACTTATCGTAATACAACCATAAGCATTAATAAAGCCTGTTTTATAAAATAAAAATGCAGTTTGTATAAACTGCAATATGTGTATAAGCTATGAGGTATATTAAGGTATATGAGGTATTTTTTTGCAATTCTGTATATAAGCTTCCTAAACTTACTCGTCCAAATTCCTGATCCTATTTAATTTTTCAATCTCGTGTTTTACACGCTAAAATATCTTACTTCCCCTGTTTATTCCCTTTTTCCGCATCATTTTAACACTAGCGGAATTTATTTCCCTATCTTTTTCACTTCAATATTATTTATAATACTCACAATTAACTTTTAACTATTCGCTTCAGTTTTCAGCTTATTTTATAAGCTTTATTTTTTATTTAAACTTTGTTATTATACTTCCACTAAAATACTTTTCAGATTATTAAATCGAGTTAAAGTTAATAAAATAAACTATTCTCTGAAAAGGGTAATCTGAAATTTAATTGATGAGCAGTATAATTAGCTTTTTTCTTACCCTTTTCTTTTTGCTTCATCCTTATCTCCAATATTATAAAAACAAAGTTTTCTAAATAATTGCTAAATCAAATGGACTATTATTATCTTTAAAAAAAAATAAAATCAAAAAGATATAAATTAATAATATTTTCAATAAAATTTTGATGCATACAAATCAGCATGTTTATAGCAAACAATACTTAATAATCCTTAATGTTTTTTAAATCTCAATTATTTACGGCTTTATAAATTGCCCAAATAGCTGCTTATTCTTTTGACTCATTTCTATTTTATTATTAATAGGTATTGGAGGAATTGCCTCTTTATCGCCGACCTTTTTAACTAATTTATTTGTCATAAATTTATTTAGTAGAGGAATTCCAATACCAAGCATTGCACATGTATAAGCTATACCAGATAAAATTGACAAATTAAGCATACAAAGATTTTTGTTAACAAGCCCTTTTTCAAGTGTTCTAATTTCTGCGTGTGATTTGACAGATTTATTTGAAATAAAATGCCCAACTTGATCAATGAATTTGCCAAAACCTTTTTTAGTTGATTGGAAGGGCTGGCTTTCATTGATTAAATGAAGATTTTTATTTTTATGCTGTAAAAAGGCTGCTACGCCTTTGGTGACAAAGCCACCTAATACTAGATAATGCAAGAATCCTAAACTATCCCTTACTGATGTTTCCCTTAATTCATTTTTATCGCGGGCTGCAAAAACTCTTCCCATTATCAATGCTGCGAACGTGAGCTTTAATTGATCTGCATTTAAAAATTTATCGTTAAATTCTAGCTTTTTTAAGAAGTTTTTAAAGCCATTTTTGCTGGCAAGCTCTTTAATAAATCTAACAGGACCTTTACCGGTTATAGTTGATAATATCATAAGACCAAAAGCACTTGCAGCTGCAAATTTGCCCAAAAGAAGGTTATGAGATTTATCTTTTTGCGAGTCAGCATGAAAATTAGGATTACCTACAAATCCTTCTTTACCTGTTTTTTTCTTAGTCAAATAAGCATTTAGTGGCTGTATTGACACACCTATAAATGATGCTGAGCCAAGAACAAGTTTTGATTTCCATAAATTAAGCGTCTTAATTCGTTTTATGGCATTATTTATTTTAGTTTTATTGCCTTGTAGGTTATCTTTAAAGAATACATGTCGTCCCATATCGAAAGTATTCCCTAACAAACTATCCAGAGATGTTTCAATAGGCTTGTTATTTTTTAATCGTATATTTCTATTTGCACCTATTGTTTCTAAGATAATTTTTTGAGCCTCTTTGAGCTTTTTCGGATTGTTGTTTTCTATTGCTTTTGAAATAGTATCAATAATGCCTTCAATATTTTTACCATTAAGCTCATCTACTAAGTTTTTCCAGTTGCCATTGCTGCCATTTAGGCCTTCAATGTTATTAATAATGGCTTCAACATATTTTCTTTTATCTTGGTTGGAATTTTTCCAAATATTTGTAAGGTTATCCATCATTTCACGGTTAGCATGGATACGTGTTTCAACCTTATTAGGATTATTAATATGCTTGGCTACAAACATTAACCCATAAGCCGCTGCTATAGGATATAATGTATCAAAAGATACGCCTCCAACTTCTCCCCTTAATGTTTCCCATCCTGCTTGCTGGCTTCTCGTAAAGTCAACTACCGTCCTGGGGATTATCATAGATACAGCATCACGTCCTAATAAATCCAATAGAATATTTGTATCAATCAGTTCTAAAGCCGTGGTTAGTGAATCGCCTTTAAAAGTTAAATTTTGTTTATGTTTATGATTGTGCTTTATTTGGCTGTAACTGCTATTTGACTTCGTTGAGGGACAAACATTCATTAAAACTTTACCTTTTTAAGATTATATTATGGTATCTGCTTAAAGCCATATTATTTAAAACATATCAAAAAAATAATTGCCCGCCAAAAAATAAATCTTAATCATTTGAATCAATTTTTTCATCCGCGTCTTTAAAATTGGTATGTGTTTTCGTAGTGGTTTATTTGTACAGTTGGCTTTAAAATAACGCCAATAATATCAAATCTGCAAGCGTTAAAAGTTAACTCAGGATTTAAATTAATGTAACACTCGGCCAACTTTAGAATTTTATTTATTTTTCTTTCGTCAACCGCTTCAATAGGATTACCATAATCTACAGATGATCTTGTTTTTACCTCTATAAATATTAATTCGTTTTTATGCAATGAAATAATGTCAATTTCACCATATCTGGAGTATCTCCAATTTTGCGCGAGTACTTTATATCCTTTACTCTCCAAGTATTTTTTTGCAAGTTGTTCGCCGTATTTACCTTTTGAGTAATTTTGCTGCTTAGTTTTATTCAAAACTTAAAATCTCCATAAATTTTTTAAGAAGAGTATAATATATACTAGCGCAAAAATATTTTGAATTAAGTAAACTACAAAAAATATGCAAAAAAAAACCCGACTTTCGCCGGTTAACTCTACAACATATTAGAGAGAGGAATTTAGAGAGAGAAGGATTGAAGGAAGATTGCTTGCGTTTCTATATGTATTATTCCCAAATTTTGTATTTTTCTAACACATGAAGGGGCATTTATTACAATATTGTTACAAATAAGCTAAACTAAAGTACAACAAGCATTTGAAGGTAAAAATTACAAAAAATGGATAAAAATTTAAAAAAAATATTAGAAAATATAAAAAATAATCAAATGAATTCAAAAAAATTAAAAAATGAATTTAAGAAAATTTATCAGAAAGAGCAAGGAAATAATAAAATTTTGGCTGTAATTTTATCGTTGCTAATTTTAGGGAAGTGTGAATTTTCTTATGAAAACTTTGTAAAAGAGAATTCAGGCTGTACGATTATTGTTAATGGCTATGTCTTTAGCAGTAATAAACAGTACGCAAAACAGAATTTGTTGATATACAAAGATAAAATACTTGCCACCTCTGAAGATTTGCCGGATGAGCTACCGCAGGGAATAAATTCTTTTAATATAATAGATGCGACAGATATGGTTATAACTCCAGGTTTGATAGATCAACATATCCATGGTGGGTTTGGGGTGGATTTTAACTATGCAAGTGAAGAAGATATTATTGAGTTTTCGCAAAAAATTGTCAAGTATGGCATAACAACTTATTACCCCACCATAATGACTGCATCTATTGATGAAATTAAAGAGCAAATTAAAATAATAAACCAGGCCAAGGCTATTGTACCAATCTGTTCAGCTAAAATAGATGGTATTAACCTAGAAGGTCCTTTTTTGAATTCAAAATACAAAGGAATACATCCATCTTCAAGTATGCTTAAGCCAACGGTTGATAATTATAAAAAAATAGAAGATCCTGAAATTAAAATAATAACATACGCTCCAGAACTGGACGAAAACTTTGAGCTGACTAAGTATTTGGCAAATAGTAATGTTATTGCATCCGCAGGGCATACATCTGCAAGTAGCGAAATTATAAGGCTAGCTGCTGATAACGGATTAAAACAAGTAACACATCTTTTTAATGCAATGCTTCCTTTGCATCATCGAAACCCTGGGGTAATCGCCGAGGCTTTGATAAATGATAATATCTTTGTTGAAGTAATTGCAGACGGGCATCACCTGCAAAGAGAAATTATTGATTTAATATTTAAGGCTAAAGATTCTTCTAAAATTATATTTATAAGCGATAGTCTTCCGTTAAACAAAGCTGATATTAACTCTGTGACTTTTGGAAGACAAAAAATAATTAATAAAAATAAAGAAGTTGCAGTTAATGCAGATAATGTTTTTGCAGGAAGTATGAGCTTTTTGAATGTAATACTTAAGAAAAATCAAAATAATTATAAGCATAGCTTATTATGTGCAACAAAAAATGTATGTGATAACTTGGGGATAAATAACTATGGTGAAATTAAAAGAGGTAACATTGCAGATTTAGCTATGTGGAAATATGCAAAGCAAGATAAAACTCTGCATTTAGACTTTAATAAGCCAGACAAAGTTATTATAAGTGGCAAAATGTTAAATTAAAAATATTTTATTTTTATTAGTTTTTAACTATTTGATTCTTTTTAAAAATAAGAGTTAAAATTAGACTAAAGAAAATACAAATAACAGAAAAGCCTATTAAGGTTTCACACAAACCAAAATATTGAGCAGAAAGCCCGGTTAATAAATTGCCAATGGGTATCATTCCACCGAATACAAGTGTTGATATACCCATAACTCTTCCTCGATATTCGTCTTCTATGCCTGATTGAATTATTGTATTAGTTGTAGAAAAATATGTAACAATTCCAAAACCTGTTAGTGGTAGCAAAATAAGGCCTAAATGATAACTTTTTGTTAAAGCAAGTAGTATAATTGAAATACAAAATATTAGCAAGCCAATATAAACAAAGTAATTACGTTTTTTACTGTTTCCAAGATACGCTACAAACAATGCTCCAAACAATGAGCCGATTCCGTTAAAGGAAACCATCATTGCATAGCCTTTTTCTTGCTGCATTAACAGGTCTTTTGCAATAGCAGGAAGTAATATTGTATAAGCGGAACCGAATAATCCCATAATCATCATTAATAAAAGCAGATGCAGAATAATTTTATTTTTTTGTACATAAGAAAAACCGTTCATGAAGGAATGCATTATAGATTCTGAGGTCTGACAAGCTTCAGCCCCCACTAGCCTTATACTGGCTAACACTACTAAAATTGGCGCAATAGCTAATGCATTGGATAAAAAACATATCCCCATATTAAATTTGACCATTAATGCTCCGGCAATTGCTGGCCCGATCATTCTTGCTGCATTTACAATGGAGGAATTCAATGCTATTGCATTATTTAAATCATCTTTGCCCACCATATCAACCATAAAAGCTTGCTTTGTAGGTAAATCTACAGCAAAGATAATGCCTGAAATAACAGCTATTAACATAATATGCCATATTTCTAGTAAATTAAAATATGCTAAGAATGCTAAAATAAAAGCTATAATCATAGCTAATAGTTGTGTACCAATCAAAATAATTCTTTTAGGGTATCTGTCTGCTAGAACACCCCCTAATGCAGATAAAAATAGCAAAGGAAATGTATTTAAAGCTGCAATAAAACCAAGCAAAAACCTTGAGCCTGTTAAGTCATAGATTAACCAGCTTAATGCAGTTTGTTGTACCCAAAAACCTAATAAAGATATTGACTGCCCTGTAAAGAATAGTCTAAAGTTTGTGTTTCTCAATGAGACAAAAGTTTTTTCCAGTAAAGTAAATTGCATATATCCTATCTTACTCATGAATTGATTTGGGCTGAACTTCAATTTCAAATGTTCTGCCCCACGGTAATTTTACCTCTATCTCGTTAAGAGGTAAATATGTTTTTTTCTGTATTTTTTGAATATAAGGTTCTAGGCAATTCCTTAAGGTTTCTTGATTCGAATTTTGTTGATTCTTCCTTATTATTTGCCTGCAATTGGCTTGATATGCCCAGTCGTCAACAAGCCTTATAGTTAGTATTTTTTTAAATTCTTGCTCATTAAAATTGCAATATTTCTGTGCAATGTATGCATTTAATCCCATAGAAATTACACTACCTAATGTATTTCCTGTTGTATTCCAGCCTGCATAGCCTATGACTTTTGTTAAATAATCATTATTTTTATTTAATAATTCTTCGATAAGAAGATTATCAGACCCGTTAGCATAAGCAATGTCCGCCAGAATAATCAGTTTATCAGAATTTTTAATTGTTTCAATACAAAATTCTATGGTTTTAGGTGATGTATGCTCTTTATATATATTTAAAGCATGGTCATTTTGTTCATGCTCAGGTGTGTGTACTAATAGCATTAAATCAGCGCCATCTTGATTGTCAGATACTTCTGCTCCGGTAAGACTTATATGACTTACAATAGTTTGTGATATTGTTTTATCTTCGTATCTTGAGACAATATTACTTCCATTATCAGTAGAATAAATGGGATAAATACATATTTTATCGTTATTTTCTTTAATAATAGATCTAACAAGCAAAGAAGATATTATTTCATCTGTACCTGTATGGATTTTACTGTGATTAGATAAGTTTTTATTTTTTATCAAGTTATTTATTTCTTCAGCTTCTATAATATTTAAACCCATTTGTACTGTGTCGTCTTTAGAAAAAATCAATTCATCAAAACTACCTGTTTCCAGTAAGTTTAAATATTTTTTATTAATTAAAAAATTACGCTCACGTGTATTTAAATAATCTTTTAAAATATCTTCGGGTATTTGGCTTTTAATAAGCTCCAGTTCTTGTTTATTAATCTGATTTTTAATGAACTTATGATATGCAACTGAATAATTAAAGATTAATCTTCCGTATTTATCCCAGTAAAGCTTCTCTTCTTCATTAATATTACTGTCAGATATTCTCATTATGCTACTAAAAGCATATGTTTCAGCATCTTTAAAAATTTTATTATTTTTAAATTCATAAATATAAGATTCTAAATCTGATAAAATTTGATCCTGATCTTTATTTACCCTCCTAGAAGATATTAAACCTCCGTATGCAATTGTATCCAGAGCGCATATAATAGTATCAATATTAATATCTATGGATTTGATCCAATTTAGTATTTTATTGATATTTGCATTATGGTTTAAGCCTCCCAGTATCTCTCTTGGAGGCATTAATATGTTTATATTTTTGTTTATTTGCGCTATTTGCAACGGTAATAAGTAACAAACAGGACGGTTATCCAGCGGAATAACCAGAATATTACTTTTTCTTTTCGTCAATGCTAGGATCTCTTAAATTTCTTAACATTAAAGGTGCCTGATTATTATAGAACATACTGTTCTCAACAGCTCCATCGTATGCTTCAGGCTGGCCTTCACTCATCTGGTTAACTGTATTTATAGTTCTTAAAAAGTCTGTATTTGTGCCCGGTAATGCAGGTCCCAGCAATGGAATTTTAGACTTTTTCTCTGGAGGTATCATTACAACTGCATTATTTCTGGATTCTCTTCCGTTAGGTGCCATTATTTTAGCAAGTTTTAAATCACTAAAATCAGGATTTTTCCATACTGCAACTTCAAAAAATAACATTTTTCCAGCAAGTTCTTTTTCTTCAGGAATTTCCAGCTCTAACTCTATCACTCCCTTTGCCGGGACTATTCCTTCAGTTGTCTTAAGGTCTTCTCCCAGTCTGAGTTTTTTTCCGTAGAACAAGTCCGCACCCTTGTTTTTAAATGAAGTTGCCAGAGATACATAACTTCCAGCTTGTGCTTGCACTAAAAATTTGTTTTTTTGGCCTAAAATTATTCTGGTTGGCTTGTAGGCTTTTGGAAAGTTTCTTGTAAAAAGTAAATTTCTCTTTCTTTTATGTGATTTAAAGTTAATATCTTCCGCCCAAACTGGTGTTATCAGTACGGACAAAAGAAAAAATAGTGATAAAATTTTTTTCATAAACTCCACCCTTTTTATGCTGTCTCTAGAGTACTCCTCCACTCGATATGGTGATCTTCAACACTTTTTTAAATTTAACTACTCATAATTATAATATATAATTATAATTCGTGAATCTATATTTTAAATTTAGGGATATGATAAAAAGTTCTTTTTCTGTATTATTATATAGATGGATGGCTATAATAAGGTTTATTATTTCATATTTTTATTTTTTTTATTTTAAAAAATTATATGAAATAATAAAAATAATATAGAAACGTACCATAAAACAATATAAAAGAGTAAAACAGACAGTCTAAAAGGGTATGAACATGAAGTTTTGTACAAAACAATTAAAAGAAATAACGCAAGGCACATTGCTAGTCGCTAACAACCTGTCTAGCGTGTACAAAATATCAACAGATACAAGGACAATAAATTCTGAAAATGTATTTTTACCCATAATCGGTGAAAGGTTTGATGGGCATGACTTTTTTGATAAGGCTTTAGCAAAGGGGTGCAAGTGTGGGTTTGTTGCAAAAAGTGCAAAACATAAAATTACTCAGGATATAAAAGATGCTTTTGATGTTTTAATAGAAGTTAATGATACTTTAGAAGCTTATTTAAAGCTTGCTAGCTATTATAGGCAAAAAGTTAATCCATTTGTTATATCTATAACTGGCAGCTCTGGTAAAACGACAACAAAGGAAATGATCTATTCTGTATTTGCGCAGAATTTTAAAACTCACAAGTCTTTGCTTAATCATAATAATGAAATAGGATTATGCCAGACATTATTAAACATGTCTGAAGCTACAGAATATCTTGTACTGGAAATGGGTATGAGAGGATTGGGCGAAATAGAATTGCTTTCTAAATACGCACAGCCTGATATTTCTATAATAACCAATATAGGAACTGCCCATATTGGCAGGTTAAAAACAGTAGAAAATATTGCAAAAGCCAAGTGTGAAATAATAAAATATGCTAAAGAAAATGCGTATTTGATATACAGAAATGCAGATCCCGTAAGAAATACGATTGAAAGTTGGGGTGGCAATTTTTTACCGGTGGACGACTATGAAATTTTGAATATGGAAAAAGATAAAACCATATTTAGATACAAGGATAATACTTATCAGATACCTACTGGCGGAGAATATAACGTACAAAATGTCTTATTTGCAATAGAAGCAGGTTTAATTTGCGGATTGACTCCTGATCAGATAAACAATGGACTTAAAAATTACCAAACTGTGGGGCGGCGTTGGAAAGAATTTGACTATAAAAATAATATAAAATTAATTAATGATGCTTACAACGCAAATCCTGACTCTATGAAAGCAGCGATAAAAGCTGTTATCGATATTCATAAAGGTAAAAACGTCCAGCTTGTACTTGGCGATATGGCAGAGCTTGGTGAAAATGCAGATGAATACCACGCCAGTATAGGGGAGTTTATAAACAATCTCCCTGTTAGTGATGTAATAACCATTGGTGATAAAGCTAAATTAATTACGGATTGTATCAAAAATGAAAAAATTAAAACAAATTCTTTTAATCAACATATAATGATAGTAAAATACTTAAAAGAGAATTTAAAAGATAACACGGTTGTGTTATTTAAAGCATCAAGATCTATGCAGCTTGAGAAAATAATTGATGAGTTATAAATAGTGTTTATGCGGGTAGGAGTGTTGTCGTGTATATTATAGTAACCTGTTTAGTATCTCTGATATTGGTTTTGTTAGCAGGTAAACCGTTTTTGAATATTTTAAAAAAAAATCTGTACGGACAATATATAAGAGAAGAAGGGCCGGCTTCTCATCAAAAAAAAGCAGGCACACCAACAGGCGGCGGAATATTGATTGTTTTATGCTCATTTATTGCAGCATCTGCAGGTCTGTTTATGCTTAAAACAGTTACATTATACTCACATATTGTACTGATGTCGTTTCTGTTTTTTTCACTAATTGGTCTTAAAGACGATCATGACAAAATAAAAAATAAGCAAAATAAGGGTTTAAGCGCTAAAGGCAAGCTTATGTTGCAATTTGCCGTAGCATTGATACCTGCCTTGTATGTAACATTTACAGGCCAGTCTTATATTGATATTTTGGGTTACTCTTTAAATTTAGGTTTTTTATATCCGTTTTTTGCTGCATTTATTATAGTTGGCACATCTAATGCTGTTAACTTAACGGACGGACTCGATGGTCTTGCAACGGGTACTACGTCAATTGCTTTGGTTGCAATGGCTTTAATATTTATATTAAGCGGCAGGTATGAATTCGCTGTTATTTCTGTAGCCGTGATGGGAGCCTGCTTGGGTTTTCTTAGGTTTAACAAAAATCCGGCTCAAATATTTATGGGTGATACAGGCAGCCTTGGGCTTGGTGGAGTAATAGGAACTCTTGCAGTAGTAGGTAAAATTGAATTATTGCTGGTCTTAATCGGCGCTGTATTTGTCGCAGAAACTTTATCTGTTATTTTACAGGTTATAAGCTTTAAAACCACCGGAAAAAGAATATTTAAAATGAGTCCTTTACATCATCACTTTGAGCTTTGCGGCTGGTCAGAAAAAAAAGTTGTTTATTCCTTTTGGTTGGTAGGTGCTTTATTTGCCTTTGTGGCTTGTATGATTAAATTCTATATAATTTAGGTTAAAAAAAAATGAAAAATTATTTTAAAAATAAAAATATAACTACCTTAGGGCTTTCAAAAAGTGGGATATCCTGTGCTAAGTATCTAAACAGTATAGGGTGCAGTTGTATAATTAGTGAATACAACGCAGAAACATCATACAGCAGTGAAGAATTAAACGAGCTTATAAGATTAGGGATAAAACTAGAAATCGGTGACCACAAAAATGAAACAATATTAAACGCTGATATTATAATTACCAGCCCCGGAATACCGCCTCATGCGCCTGTGAAACAACTGATAAAAGAAAATAACATTGAAATTATCAGCGAAGTTGATGTTGCTTTTTTAGAATCTGACAAGCCTTTTATTGCAATCACAGGCACAAATGGCAAGTCAACTACAACAAAGTTGGTTTCTGAGATTTTAACAAACGCAGGGCTTAATGCTCCGGCATGTGGTAATATTGGTCTTCCTGTTACTTCTCTTTTGAATACTGATATTGATTATTTTGTAGTAGAGGTTAGCTCTTATCAGATAGATACAAGTCAATTTTTTAGACCTGAAGTCGCTTTATTTTTAAATTATTCTCCTGACCATATAGATTGGCATGGTAGTAAAGAAGAATATTTTAAAGCTAAAGAATCTTTGTTTACAGGTGATAATCAACCTTTACATTCTGTTTTGAATGCAAAGGAACCTAATGTTAAAAATATTGATAAAAAAATATTTAAAAATATTCTTTATTTTGGTAATGAATTGAATAATAATTCTGTATTTATAAAAGATAAGAAGATTTTTAGCAATATAGATAATAAAAAACAAGAAATAATATCGCTTGAAGAAATTACAATACCTGGTGATCATAATTTACAAAATATCATGGCTGCGGTGGCTATTGCATGTATTTTAAAGATAGATAAAGATGTTATTAAAAATACTATAATTTCTTTTAAGCTCCCAGAGCACAGGCTTGAGTATGTTGATACAATTGATGGAATTGATTATTATAATGATTCTAAAGCTACTAATTGTGACTCTGCTATTGTAGCGTTAAAAGCATTTAAAGATAAAGGCTGTGTATTAATTGCCGGAGGCAAAGATAAGGGAACCAGCCTTGATGAATTTGTTCAAAATATAAAAATATCAGCTAAGTCCGTTGTATTAATAGGGCAGGCCACTGAAAGATTTGAAATAGAAATGAAAAAAGCTAATTACCAAAATATATATAAAGTAAACTCATTGGAAGAAGCTATAGATCGTGCAGGAAGTCTGAACTTGGCACCGGTTTTGTTTTCTCCGGCATGTGCAAGCTTTGATATGTTTAAAAACTTTGAAGAACGAGGAAAAGTATTTAAAGATTATGTCTCAGCAAAGAAAAACTCAAAACAATAAATCAAAAAAGCCCGTTAAGCCAAATTTAAAAGCAAAGAAAAAGGTTAAGTCGCTTGATCCTTTTGATAAACCTTTATTGATAATAATTTGCTGTATTGCTTTAATTGGGTTACTTTTCGTTTTTAGCGCAGGTGCACCTGAGGCTGCTGTTATTCCTGATAAAAACTCTGCTTATTTTTTAATTAGGCATAGTGTGTTTTTATTTCTTGGGTTTATATTGCTATTTGGTATTTCCAGAGTTAACTATCAAAGGCTAAAAGATATAGCAATACCTTTTAGTATAGCTGTTTTGCTCCTTGTACTTGCTACATATATTCCCTCTATGGGTAAATTAAATTATGGAGCAACCAGGTGGCTGGTGATAGGTGGCATTCCTTTTCAACCCTCAGAGTTAGCAAAGCTTGCATCTATATTGCTTATCTCTTCTACCATGATAAATATAAAGCACTTGATAAGTAAAAAATTTATGGCATGTTGCTTTTTGGTTGGATTGACAGCTTTGCTTATATTAAAGCAGCCTAATTTAAGTATGTTTATAATGCTTGCATTAACCTCTGGCGCTTTGATGCTTGTAGGAGGAGTTTCTCCGCTATTAACATTTGGTACGACCGGTTTGGGTTCAGTATTTGTTTTTATTTATATGCGATCCAATGAATATCAATGGGATAGGATAAAAGGATGGCTAAATCCTTGGGAATTTGCTCATACCCTTGGATATAATCTTATACAATCTTGGTATGCTATAGGTTCAGGTGGATTTTTCGGCGTAGGTTACGGTAATTCTAAGCAAAAATTATTCTGGTTGCCGTTTGCTCATACTGATTTTATATTTGCTGTTATTGCTGAAGAATTAGGCGTAGGAGGCTCATTAATTGTTATTGGCTTGTTTGTCGCATTTATTTATAGAGGCTTTTATATTGCAAATAGGTGCCCTGAAATGTTCGGCAAGCTTGTAGCATTTGGAATAACTTTTTCTATTGGAGTGCAAGCCTTTATTAATATCGGTGTTGCAACAGGTACCTTGCCAGCTACTGGTGTAACATTACCATTGATAAGCTATGGAGGTTCATCAGTGCTTACAACAATGATTATGCTTGGTATTTTATTAAATATCTCCAGGCTGAAAAGTAAGCGTAAAGGTTAGCAAGAATGGAAAATAAAATTAATGTATTAATATCAGGTGGTGGAACAGGCGGGCATATTTATCCGGCGATTGCTGTAGTGCAAAAACTAAAGCAAGATCAGAACATTGAACACATTTATTATATAGGCTGCCCTAATAATATGGAAAAAGATATTGTTGCTCAGGAAAATATCGAATTTTTACCGGTTTCTGTATCGGGTATGCCAAGGAAGATTAGCATCAGATTTATCAAATGGATTTTTCAACTAATAATAGCAAGTATAAAAGCTATTAGTTACTTAAAAAAGTACAAACCCAACGTTGTTGTCGGTACAGGAGGATATGTTAGCGGACCTGCCTTAATTGCAGCAAAATTACTCAAAATTCCTTTTATTATACATGATGCAGATGCACACCCCGGCATTGTGAGCAGGGTAACAGCTCCTTATGCTGCTGTGGTGTCTGTAGCGTTTGAGGAGGCAAAAAAATTTATTAAATCTAATAATATTTTTGTTAATGGAAACCCTGTAAGGAAAACTTTTTCGACTATATCTAAAAATGAAGCTGTAAACCAATTAAACTTGGATGCTAACAAAAAAATATTGTTAATAATCGGTGGATCACAGGGGGCTAAGTCTTTAAATGATGCAATGAAGACCATTGTGCAAAGTCTTGTGGAAGAGCATAAATATATTGTCATACAGCAGACAGGCAAAAACAAACATGATGAGTATATAAAAGAACTTAAATCTATTTGTCCTAATATATTGTCCAATCCTGATTATATAGTCAGGCCGTATTTTGACAATACAGCTTTATTGTATGCGGCTGCTGATTTGGCTATTACAAGGGCCGGCTCGTTAACTCTTTCTGAGTTATGTTTAAGTGCTTTGCCTTCTATTCTTATTCCTTATCCCTATGCGGCGGCTGATCATCAAAGATATAACGCCAGGGCGATGGAAAAAGAAGGTGCTGCCCTATACTTGGATGACAATGATTGTAATGCGGATAATTTAATGAGGTTTATTATTGACTTGCTGAGTAATGAAAATATGTTGTTAAAAATGAAAGATTCAGCTAAAATACTTGCAAAACCTTATGCAACTGAAAATATTGTAAAATTAACTAAGGAAATCGCCACATAAAATTTTAAAAAAAATTTATTACATTTGGTGAAATAAGTTGGAGTTTTGAATGAAATTAATATTATTATTGGGATTAATAACTTTTTTAGTATCTTTTTTTAGAAAAATATTATTAAAATCAAGTATCGGGCTTGAGAATATACCCGTAATAGAAGCTGATGAATTAAGAGGTAACCTGACTAAACCAGGGCTCGTACTTATTGATGTACGAAATAAACTTGAGTACAAGAATCAACATATAGCAGGTTCACAAAATATACCGTTTACGAATTTAAAAGAACATCAAAATAAGTTGCCTACCGATAAAACAATAATTCTTATTTGTAGTGACCAAGTTAAGAGTATACAAGCATATAAAAATTTAAGTACAAATGGTTTTTTACAGCTAAAAATACTTAAAGGAGGCTTAAATAATTGGCAAAAGCTTGGCTATTCTTTTGATAAATAAATATATTTATATTACTTCTAAAATACTTTTCAGATTTTTAAATAGTGTAAAAGTTAATAAAGTAAGCTAATCTCTGAAAAGAGTAATCTGAAATTTAATTGAAAACCTGTATAATAAAATTTTAATAATAAAAAAGCAAAAAAGGTTAAATTTTTACATGAAAATAAAATATTTATTAAGCCTTATAATATTTACTTTTTTTATATTTTCTCCTTTGTCTTCTACCATATCACATCCTCATGGGTGGATAGAGAATTCCATTGTTTTTATATTTAAAAAAAAACAATTAATAAAAATAAAAACAAACTGGAAGCTTGATGAAATGAATAGTTTGATGCTAATCAAGGCTGTTGACAGTAATAACAATGATAAGCTTGATGAAGTTGAGAAAAAACAGCTGAAATGGGAGATACATAAATTTGTCCTTGAAAACATGGCAAATAAAAATTATTACAGCTATATAAAATTTGACAATAATCTATTGACATTTAAGCCACGAGAGTTTGGTTTTACAGTTAACGATCAAGATATTATAACCATAAGCTTTACTGTTAACTTTGATATACCTGTTGATTTGTCGTTAAAACCATTGTCAGCAAGTTTTTATGATGAAAGCTATTATTATTATGTTTATTTTGATGAAACTAAACCTGCATCTTTTGCCGGTACTGGTCCCAATAGTTGCAAGTATAAAATAGATGAGGATTTACAAAACCTTTATTATTATAAAACTGTGCCCCCTCAGAGGATAAAATTACATTGCGGGAGCCAAGGAGGATTATGAAAAATTATTTTTTAGTTTTTATATTTTCATTATTTATGTTTAGTATTTGTTTTATTGCTCAGCCTGTTAATGCTATCGGGCCTGCACCTGCTAAGGCAGAAGTTCAAATTAATCCTGTCAGAAGCATTTTTTCTGAAATATTGAAAGTACAGAGAATGCTCAATTTTGAAATTACTAAAACTTTAAGAAACATAAAAAAAGAAAAAAATCCGATGGTTTTTGCGATAGGGATATTTTTTGCTTTTTTATATGGCTGTCTTCATGCTTTAGGCCCGGGTCATTCCAAGGCTATTATAGCTTCTTATTTTATTTCTAGTGAAGAAAAACTTCAAAAAGTTCCTATTATGGCTTATCAGATATCTATGACTCATGTTATTACGCCAATTATATTTGTGTTGATTGCAGATATTTCTTTACGGCAGATAATATCCGATCCTGATAAGCAGATTTACTGGTTTAAATTTATAAGTTTTCTTTTAGTTATTGGTATTGGGCTTTTTATGCTTATAAGTAAATTGAGAAATATCAAAAAAAATGTTTGCAACTGCAAGCATAATTCAACAGCTCTTGCTTTTTCCGCAGGGTTAGTGCCTTGTATAGGATCATTGTTAATATTACTTTTTACTGCTGCCAGTAAAATGTTTTATATTGGTGTAATGCTTGTAATCGCCATAGGTTTAGGCATAGGCTCCACTATTACTGCAGTGGGTTTATTATCGTTTTATTTTCGTAAATTAATTATGTTAAAAAAGTCTAATAATAGTGTTCAAGTATTACTAAAAATAGTGGAACTTGCCGGACCTGTTTTTATAATAATATTTGGAGTTATTATGTTTTGCGGGCTATTTAATTAATATATTAAGTAATTTTTAAAATTTTAAGAAATAAAAATTTAAAGTAAAAAAATATTATTCATAATTTCTAAATCTAGCTTTTGCTTTGGCCCTTTTTTGAGCCAAGCCCGATTTTTATATTTAATTTAAGGGTATGACATAGGAATTCATATATAATTATAATGGATACTTTTTACTAGTGATTAAAGTATCCATTATAAATTCCGCCTCTTTTAGCCTTAAAGAGAGCTGAAAAAAATATTCAATTGTATGTGATGTAAAAATTAAAAAATATATAGACTGCAATGGTTTTTGCTTACAAAAGAGTATAAAAAGGCACACTTATCCTGTAAGCGGAAAAAGTGCTGTTTTGAAATTAAATTTTGCGTGGCTGGCGCATCCTTTAATTTGTTGTTAGATAAGCGTTTTGAAGATTTTACTGCTTGATTTAATATATTATTATTAATATCAAACGAGTTTAATACTTGTTTTTTACTTTTATTAATAGGTTGTGCTGATGAGGCATCAGCTTTATTGTTTTTATTTATTATTATTTTCTTTTTTAATTCTTTTAAATATAAAAATATATTATAAAAATAACTATCTATACGTTTAAGAACAGATAAACAAAGTTCTTTCACCGAATTTAAATTTTGCGGGGCAATAATTAAACATAGGAATGTTATCATATTCCACAAAATAAAAAATAGAGTTTTAACGTATTGTGTTATTTTCATGACCAATACACCTACCTATTATTTATATGCTATATATATAGTATAACATATTTGTTAAAGTATTTCATGAAAGTTGAATGATTGTTACAAAAAGTTTACTAAACAAGTAGAAAAGAGCATTCTCTATATATGGTTATTGTATGGTATTATTTTCATCACTTAAAAATTCTTCTTTTGCTTTATCTAATTGAAAAGCATTATAAATTTGAGTAATAAGTTGCTTTGTTTCACTAATCTTATCAGTTTTTAAAAAGGACCAAATATTAGTTTCGCCAGTATTTGTATAAGTACCATCTATGTCTTTTGCTTGTAAGTCAAGCTTGCCCGTTGCTACAACATCATCTGTTGAATGCTTATCTGCCATATCTTTTATTAAAATAGAAGTAGCGTTTTCTGCAATATCAATTTGACCATCATTATTTGCATCAAGAGCTTCAGCCGAAACTTTTTTACCAAAGATTTGCTGTAGGCCTTGAGTTATTTGGACTACCGGTATTGAAATTTTCTTGCCTAAATCTTCAAATGATGCAGCCATGAGTGCTAATTTATTTAAATTTTTTGGGGTTACTTTATCCTCTGGCAGATACTGTAGTTTAAAGCCAATAGGAGCTGCATTTTCAATTATATTGTGCTGCTCATTAGTCCAACCCTCTAGTTGATCTAACCGTTGCCCTGTACTTTCATTTTGTTGAGCTAAACGCCCTTCATCTCTTTTTAAGATTACATCTGCAAATTTTGGATTAATTATTCCGTAAGCTTGTAGAATTTTTGTTGTACTGATTCTTTTAGCAACTTGTAAAGAATCTGCCAAGTCTCCAGCTAAAGCGTTAACATCCGGAGCATCAAATTGATCAGCCGGCAAGCTTAACCTTGCATTATATTCAGCATAATTCGCTACTGCATTTCTGCCGTATCTAACGTTTGGATTTTTAACCCTATTATCATAAGGGCCAGGTCGTCCATTTACTTGCGCTATGCCACCAACTGCATTAAAAGCCATAAAACTTACCTATATTACAGAACTTCCTTTTTTATTTAAATGCAAACATATATAATATTGATAAATTTACATTAAAAATTTACAAAAATTTAGGTTTTATAGCAGCCCCAAGTAATCTATTAACTTGCGAACATCTTTGTTATAGCATTCAATCAGACTAACAGAACGCAATTTTAAGTTTAATATATTATAATAACTATATTACTTATACTGCTCATCAATTAAATTTCAGATTACTCTTTCCAGAGAATAGTTTATTTTATTAACTTTAACTCGATTTAATAATCTGAAAAGTATTTTAGTGGGAGTATAGCAAGGTAATGTTTGTATGAAAAAACTTATAATGCTGTTAGCAGAATGTTTGAAATAATAGGTGAAGCAAGTAATAAGCTTTCTGATTATTATAAAGATGCATAATTTATTAACTTACGAATATCTTTATTCCAAGCACCGTTCCAGTTTTCAATCAGAATATCAGCAGGTGATAAGCCTTGACGAACAAGATCACTGAATTCTTCTAAATATATGGATTCATCAATACCATCAGTAATCTGTTGCTCTTTTAAAGACTGCATAGCTATATTAATAATTTCTTTGGCAACATCAACAACTTTAAAATATCTGCATTTAGCTTTTAGACCAAGTTTAGGCACAGAGAACCTTAAATCGCTATAGTCTCTCCAGTCAAGATTTTTGATAATATCCCAAGCAGCATCTAAAGCATCAGGATTGTATAACAGGCCTTTCCATAAAGCAGGCACTGCCGGTATTAAATTTTCTCTCTGGCAATCAGTACACCTGACTTCTATATAGTTTTTCAGCCTGGCTTCCGGGAAGAATGAACTTAAATGCAAATGCCAATCTTCAATGGTTGCATGATAACCTTTATATCCGCTTTTCAAATATTCTCTAAACGGCATGCCTTTCATATTAAACCATTTCCCTTCTTTTTGAAGGAATATCATAGGCAAATCAAGCATTATATCGGTATAATTTTCAAAAGAAAAATTATTTTTAAATAACTCAGGTGAGATCAAGCCGCATCTATCCTCGTCTGTATCTAGCCACCCATAAGCCCTATAAGATTTAAAACCTGATAATTTACCTTCCCTAATTGGAGAATTTGCAAACATAGCCGTAACTATAGGAGATAATCCAACGGATAAGCGTAGCTTATTTATTGCATCTTCTTCTGAATTAAAATCAAATGCAGCTTGAATTCCGGCAGTTTCTCTCATCATAACAAAAGGACGGCTGCCTTTTGTTGGAAGATATTCTGTCATTATTTTATAACGATCTTTTGGAATTATAATAATATTTCCATGTGTAGATACAGGTTGGTTTCCAAGTCCAATCCATTTTATACTCATCTTTTCAGCCAGTTCATTGGTAATATTATTATAATTTGCAACTATTGTACTTAATTCTTGAATGGTTTTATGTGGATTGATACTATATTCAATCTGACTTCCCGGCTCAATCGTTATTATGCCTTCTTTATAATTGATATTATTTACAAGCTCATCAGAGCTTTGGGTTGATAAATTGTGTTCTGTTTTAAAATTTTCCAAAAACTCAAATATGCCATTTTCTCCTGAAAAAGGTTTTGCTATAAAATTTTTATTATCAATTCCAAGTTTTTCAAATTCTAAGCCAATTTTAAAATCCGTATCAGGTTTTATTCCGCTGAAAAATATTTCCATCAGCTGATTTTTATTAGTTATTACTTGACTTTTTTTATTTTTTTCTAATAATTGCTGCATTTTTAATTTTCCATATTTTCCATTTTTTATCTTAATTTATAGTTGATTTTATTGTATTATCAACTTATTCACAAATAAAGTAAAATAATTGTTAATGTTTTTGTAAGCTTAGCATAATTTTTTTTTATTGAGTATTATTATTTTAGATAATAGCCTAAGAGGATTAAAATTGAATTATTTAAAAAGGGCAAAAAAATTTAGAACAAAAAAACGGTTAGGGCAAAATTTTTTGCTAGACCCAAATATAATTGAGAAAATCATAGACGAAGCATCTTTGAGCAAAGACGATGTAGTTTTAGAAATAGGTCCCGGGATTGGTTTTGTTACAGAAAAAATAGCCCGGTTGGCTGCAAAAATTTTTGCAGTAGAAATTGATGAAGATGCCATAGAAGAGCTGGAAAAATTAAACTTTTCAAATCTTAAAATAATTAATGAAGATATTCTTAAAGTTGCTATAAGTGAATTAACCAATAATCCAATAAAAATAATTGCAAATATACCTTATTATATAACAAGTCCGATTATTGTACATTTGCTTGGCGAAATCGATGAACTTGAACATTCAAACAGGAAAATGATTAAGGAAATAATGTTAATGGTTCAATACGAAGTAGCACAAAGAATTGTTGCTAATGAACTATCCGCATCAAAAGAATATGGGTTATTATCTATTCTTGTAAATTATTGGGCTGAGCCGGAACTGATTGCTAAAGTACCGGCAAAGTCATTTTATCCTGCGCCAAAGGTTGACTCGGCTTTGATTAAATTAAAAGTTAGAGAAAAACCGGCAATTGACCTTAAAAATCCTAAGTTATTCAGGCGGGTAATTCAAGCTGGCTTTAGAATGAGAAGAAAAACAATTAAAAATGCACTTGTTAATTCTGGTTTTGATAATAGCGTAATTAATGAATCACTGTCACAGGCAAGTATTTCTCCTACTATTAGAGGTGAAAAATTATCTATGCACGACTTTGAAAGACTTGCCCGTGCTATAGAGGAGATTATGGATGGAAAAAGTAAAAGTTAAAACTCCGGCAAAAATTAATTTAACACTAGAAGTTTTGAATAAAAGACCTGACGGCTATCATGACATAAAAAGCCTGATGCAGTCGGTGAGTTTGTACGATTTTTTGACAATAACAAAGCAAGAAGTCTCTAAAGATATAACTCTCAGCGGTAATAAATCTGACATCCCTTATGATGAAACTAATTTATGCTATAAAAGTGCAAAGCTATTTTTTGAAAAAATAAATTTAAAAGATCACGGGGTAAATATAAATATAGAAAAGAGAATACCGGTTGCTGCTGGTTTAGCTGGTGGCAGCACAAATGCTGCCGGTATTTTAGTTGGATTAAACGAGATGTACAACAAGCCTTTGTCAATGGAAGATATGTCTCAGCTGGCAGCTAAAATAGGCTCTGATGTTAATTTTTGCTTGCATGGGGGCACGCAGCTGGCTACTTCTCGTGGAGAGCAGTTAAAACCAATTTCTACTCTTGATTTTAATGTAATAATTATTAAGCCTAAGGCTTTATCGTTATCAACAAAAGATATTTATACCAAGTATTCAGAGTTGTTTTTTCCACATAATGCCCAGGAAGAATTCGTTGTAGAGGGTCCTAAATTCCAGAACACAGAACTTATAATTAATGCTATTAATGAGAATAATATAGAAAATATTGCACTATTTTTAAGCAATGATTTGGAAAAGGTAGCTTTAGGCATGTATGAGCAAATACAAGACATTAAGAATAAATTAATAAGTATCGGGTGTTTAAATGCTATAATGTCTGGGAGTGGTCCCAGTGTGTTTGGTATTTATAATACTGATATAGATTTTTATGAGCACTTTGCTGGGTATGAAATGTTTGAAACCTTTACTATCGATAAAGGCGTAAGTATATATTAAAAAAGAGGAATAATTAAATGCTGGATTTATCTTATAGAGAATGGGCGGAAAAAGATATAAAATACGTTTGGCACCCTTTTACACAGATGAAAGATTATGGACAGGATGATCCTTTAATTATTGATAAGGGTAAAGGTATTTATGTTTGGGATTTAAAAGGAAATAAATATATAGATGGAATATCTTCCTGGTGGGTTAATACGTTAGGACATTCTAATGAAAGATTAAACGATGCAATAAAGCGTCAACTGGATAAAATAGAACATGTTTTATTGGCAGGATGTTCCCATGTTCCGGCTATTGAATTGGCAGAGCGACTAATTAAGATTATGAATACATCTTTTACAAGAGTTTTTTATTCGGACAACGGCTCTACTGCTGTTGAAGTTGCATTGAAAATGGCTTATCAATATTGGGTACATAAAGGTTATCCAGAAAAAAATAAATTTATTGCCCTTAAAAATTCATATCATGGAGATACATTAGGCGCTGTTTCAGTTGGTGGTGTGGATTTATATCACAAAATTTATAAACCTTTATTGTTTGATATATTTCAGGCTGATTCGCCTTATTGTTACAGATGCCCATGTGAGAAGCAAAAAGAGAGCTGTAACTTTGAGTGTTTAAATTCTGTGGAGAAAATACTTGAAGAAAATGCAAATAAGGTTGCAGGAATAATCATTGAGCCACTTGTTCAAGGTGCAGGAGGCATGATTATTTATGACAAAGAATATATTATTAGACTTAAAAAAATCTGTGAAAAATATAATATATTGCTTATTGACGATGAGGTTGCAATGGGCTTTGGCAGAACCGGTGAAATGTTTGCATATGAACATACAGGAATAACTCCTGATATCATTTGTCTTGCTAAAGGTATAACCGCCGGTTATTTGCCATTGGCTGTTACTGTTGTGGGTGAAGAGATTTATCAGGCATTTTATGATGACTATGAGACATTAAAAACTTTTTTCCACGGTCACAGTTTTACAGGCAACCCTTTGGCTGCAAGCGTTGCTGTCGAGAATTTTAAAATTCTTGAAGAAGAAAATGTTATTGAATCTATTCAACCTAAAATTAAAAAATTAAAATCAGAGCTACAAAAGTTTGAAGAACTCAAAAATGTTGGCGATATAAGACATGTTGGCATGATAGGGGCTATTGAGCTTGTAAAAGACAAGCAAACCAAAGAAGGATTTTCTTTTGAGAAAAAATTAAGCTTGCAAATACACAAGGAAGGGCTAAAAAGAGGTGCTATTATTAGACCCCTTGGAAATGTGCTATATTTTATGCCGCCTTATGTTATTACAGAAGAAGAAATAACAAAGTTAACCGACATAGCATATGACTCTATTAAGGCTGTACTAGAATAAATTTCTACTATTAATGCTGTTGTTGCTCTGCAGGTTGTTCTTGTTGTTCGTCACTGCCAACAGACATACTTTGGAAATTTTCTATTAAGCTAATAACTGCCGGAGTTAGAAATACAATAAACATAGATGGCAATATAAACAACACAAGAGGAAGTACCATTTTTACACTGGCCTTTGCCGCTAGAGCTTCGGCTTTTTGTCGTCTTCTTGTTCTTACGGTATCAGAATATACTTTTAAAGATTGGGCTATACTTGTACCAAGTTTATCAGTTTGAATAAGCAAGGAGGTTAAAGAGCGTAAATCTTCAACGTTATTTCTATTTGCCAGGTTTCTAAATGCTTCTTGCCTAGGTACACCGGCTAAAATGTCTTTACTAACTCTACCAAGTTCTACTGCGAGAATAGGACAAGTTCGCATTTGTTCCTGAGAAACCCTAAATAGTGCAGCATCAAGACCTAAGCCTGCCTCAACACAAACTGTTAATAAATCCAGAGCATCAGGCAAATTATATGAGATTTCTGTTTCTTTATGTTTAATATATCTTTTTAATTTCATTTCAGGTAATCTATACATCGTTAATGGAGTTGCCACAAATAATATAGTTATCATCATAGTGTCCAAACCACCTATACTATAAATAGCAAAAGCAAAAACAAGCCCAATTATGCCATAGATTACTTTTTGTGTTACAAGCTTTATTACATCCTCATCAGTAGAAGGTTTACCAGCTTGTATTAAAAGTTGCTTGATGGTGTTTACATTTTGCTTTTTTCTGGTTAAAGAATTTACAACCGGTGCTACAAGTTCTCCTAAGCGTTTGATTAAAAAGCTTTCTTTTGCAATTTTTGCTGCATTTGAAGATTCTTTATTTTTGACAAGGCTTTTTAATCTTCGCTCAAGGATATCATCTTCTTCTTCCAGATCCATAAATAAATATATAATACCTGCAACACAAATTACTATTAGTAAAAGTGATATATTAATCATTTGTATTAAACCCTAATTTGAGTTATTTTATTGATAATAAAGAATCCAAGACCACTCATACTTGCAGCAAGAGCTAGAGCGCACCAGCCTATAGGTGTCGTAAACATAGGCTCCATATATTCAGGATTCATCCAAGTTATTAGTCCTCCAATAGCAGCTGGAGCAAGTCCTAAAACAATTCCAGAGAGGCGCGCTTGTGCTGTTTGAGAGTCGATCATCCCTAATAATTTAAATCTTTCACGTATTGTATGACTAAGATTGTCTAAAATTTCTGCAAGGTTACCACCTATTTCTCTTTGTATCATAACTGCAGTAACAAAAAAGCGTAGATCTTGACTGCTGGGAATTGCTTGAGCCATATCATCAAGTGCGTCTTTTGTATCCTTACCAAGTGAAATATCATCAGAAACTTGTTTAAATACTTGACTTACCGGGGGATTCATTTCGTTAGACACTAGCTGAAATGCTGATAATAAAGAATGACCGGCCCTTAAAGAGCTGGCTAAAAGTCCCAGGCAGTCAGGAAACTGTTTAGAAAACTTTTTAGACCTTTGCGAAATTTTAAATTTAATTGAAAAGAATGGAAGTAAACCTGCAATTAATCCTGCAATCGGAGCAAGTACCGATCCTATGAGTAAAGATAAAACTAGGGTAACCACGAACATTATTATTAATGCATGTATTATGAATATATCTACTGATGTTGTTATATCAGCCTGTTTTAGACCTTTTTTTAATTTTTTTATAACATTTAGATTATCAAGTATTTTTGCCAATGCACTTATCTTATAATCAGAATCTTCCATATATTGATCGAGTATCATATTTTTTTCTTTGGCAGGTCCGTCACCTGTTTTTCTGTTTTTTATGTTACTCAATCTTTTTTTTAATAAAGGGTCTTTTGTGTCATCACTAACTAGTAACATTACTAATCCAAATATTATAACTCCACAAATTATACTTAATACAATACTATTATCCATAATCCTACTATCACTTATTTATTTTTTAATCTATTTAACAGAGAATTCCTGTTAGGACTTGGCTGAGCAGTGTTCGGCGGCACTTTACTTTCAGAATGTTTTAATTGAGAGGATGTTGAAGAAGGTGAAGAGGTTGATAAATCACCCGACTCTCCATCTTTCTTAAGCGATCTTTTATGAGGTGGATCAGGACATAGGTATTGGGGTTGAGCATCTGCTTTAAAGTGTTCGGATGGCAAGTCTATACCTTTTGCTTTACACCTATCCATAAATTTAGGACGAACTCCTGTGGAATTATGACAACCTACAACTTTACCATTTGAGTCCAGACCTTTTTGCTCCCACTTAAATATATCCTGCATTGTTACTACAGTACCTTCCATTCCGACAACTTCTGTTATATAAGTAACTCGTCGAGAACCGTCACTTAATCTGCTAGCCTGAACAATAAGGTGAACTGCAGAGCTTACCTGATTTCTAATTGTTCTTTCCGGCAATTCTACACCGGAAAACATAACCATTGTTTCCAGCCTGCTTAATGCATCTCTTGGCGTGTTTGCGTGAAGTGTTGTTAAAGAGCCGTCATGACCTGTATTCATAGCCTGAAGCATATCTAAAGCCTCAGCTCCACGACATTCACCTATTACAACTCTATCAGGCCTCATCCTTAAAGAGTTGATAACAAGATCCCTTGCTGTAATAGCTCCTTCACCTTCAATGTTAGGAGGACGTGTTTCCAGCCTCACAACGTGATCCTGTTGTAAACTTAATTCAGCAGAGTCTTCTATTGTAACAATTCTTTCATCATCAGGAATTTGAGCGGATAGACTATTTAATAAGGTAGTTTTACCTGCACCGGTACCTCCGGAGATAACGATATTAAGTCTTGCCAATACTGCAGCTCGTAATGTATCAGCCATTGCAACTGTCATAGAACCCCAAGTTAATAAGCTATCTAATGTTGCAGCATCTGCTTTAAATTTTCTTATAGATAGAGATGCTCCATCAATAGCCAAAGGAGGAATAATTGCATTAACCCTGGAACCGTCTGGCAACCTCGCATCTACCATTGGAGATTTTTCGTCAATTCTTCTTCCAACTCCAGAAACTATTCTTTCAATTATATTCATTAAGTGAGCATTATCTCTAAAAACTACAGGTGTTCTTACAAGCTTTCCGCCTTTTTCCACATAAACCTGTTTTGGCCCGTTTACAAGAATATCAGATACGCCTGGATCCGTAAGTAATGGGTCAAGAGGTCCATAACCTTTAATTTCTTGTAAAATTTCTCTTATAAGGGTGTCTTTTTCCCTATTATTCATAGGGGTAGATGCATAATCTGTAGTTAGGCATTTATCTACAAATTGTTTAATAAATTGCCTTTGTTCTTCATTACTAAAGTTATCCCAGGCTGGTGTTGAATTAACTTTTTCTATAAACTTTGAATGAATCTCTTCCTTTATTGTTTGCAGTTGAGAATTTACTTCATTATTAGCGCCTTTAGATTCTTCTTTCTTGGCGCTAGAAGCAGTTTCTGCAAAAGTAGGCTTTGTTGAACTGGCATTTTTATTTAATCTATCTTTTAAAGACATATATGACCCTTATTTTTTAGGAGGAGTAATTTTACTAAATAAATTTCCTAGAAGAGAATTACCGGAATTTGATGCTGCCTGTTCATTGTCTTTTACATAAAGAGAGTTGCTTAACCCTGCAGCTAAACCAAAGAAACTGTCATTTACATTTGATTCTTTATTGATTTCACAAATAGGCATACCTCTATTAATTGCGGACATTACAGTAAAATAGTTATTTGGTATTTTCCAGTATACATTATGATTTAATGCATCTTCAACATCATCAACTGTAATTTCTTCATTTTCTATGTATCTGTTTACAACCATTTTAACTTTTTCTTTTGGATAATCAAGTCTTTCAAATAAGTCAAGACATCTTTGAGCATTTCTTATTGAAGGCAGGTTAACGATGGATACGAGTAAAATATCATCTGATAAATCCAGTGCAGATATTGTTTTACTATCAAATGCACTACTTGTATCTATCACTATATAAGAAAAAACTGATTTTAATGCATTTAAAACCGTACCAATCTGCTCAGACGTTATTTCTTCGGCTTGCTCCAAGTATGGAGGATCAGCTAATACATACAGTTCTTTTTCTTGATATTTTTCAAGAGTTTTTATTAAGAATGATTCATCGATCCTGCTGATTTGTGTGACAATATAAGCAATATCATAAGAAGGGCTTAAGTCTAAAAATGTTGTAACATCACCCAATTGCAAGTTTAAATCTACGAGCGCTACTTTTTTATTTGTAAGCTCTGCCAAGCTAACCGCTAAATTGGTTGCTATAGTTGTTTTTCCAATACCACCTTTGTTACTGAATACAGTGAAAATTTTTCCTTCTGTAAAGCCATCTGTATTTGTTTGTAACAGATGTTTTGCTTTATCCAGGGCATTGCTTACTTCTGCTTGAGATACCGGCTTTGCAAATACTTCTCTGGCTCCTGATCTCATAATTTGTATAATAAATTCAGGATCAGTATCGCTAGAAATTGCAAAAACTATACAGGTTCTTAATTGAAAGTTTATTTTTTCTATCGCATCTAAAGCTACCGATGGTGAAGATGACACATCGATAAATACTAAAGAGGGTTTTTCATTTATAACAGAGTTAAAACCTTGTATTAAATCGTTAAACTCTCCTACTATGTCAATATATTTAAATTTTTCAAGATCACTTTTTAACTCTGATCTTGAAACCTCATCATTACTAATTAACATTACAGGGATTGATTGCATGAATTAAACTCCATTTATTATAACATCGCTGGTTCGATAATTTTTGGGGTGACAAATATTAATAATTCTGTTTCGTACTTTGATATCTCATAACTATCAAAAGCTTTTCCTATTATTGGTATACTTCCTAAAATTGGATGTTTTGTATTTGTTCTATTGTTAGTTTTTTCTATTAATCCGGCAATAACAAGTGTTTGACCATTGTTTAGCTCAACGGTTGTTTCTGCTTTTCTTGATTTAAAACCAAATACCTTTGTACCATCTTGCCTTACTATAGTAGCACCGGAGTCTATTTCATTTACTTCCGGTTGTATATTTAAAGAAATTCTTTTTGATTTTTCTAATATGGTAGGGGTAAAAGCAACATTCACACCTGTATCTTTAAAATCATAAGCTATATTGCCACCTTCGCCAATACTTGCAGGCACTGGAACTTGTAAACCAGAGTTGAAACTTGCTTTATTTTTATTAGTAGTAACTAATTTTGGTTCAGCTAGTATTTTAACAAGACCTTCACTTTCTGCAGAGCTTAAGGCTGTTGTTAAACTACTTCTCCAGGTAAATGCATTTAGGGACCCGCCCTCAAATCTTACGCCAGCACCAGCTTTCCCTTTGGCTGCCGCTGCATACGCACCATTGATAGTGTTACCAAAAGTATAAAATTTAGCATCGTTCCCAAGAGAAAAGCTTTTTGCCAGATTTTTAGCAAAAGATCTACTTGCTTCTACAACTTTTACTTCTAGCAGTACTTGAGGCGTCGGACTTTCGGATACATCGATAAACTCCAGTTCAAAAGCTTTTGCAATACTTTTAATTTTTTCTGATATAAGTGAAGACGATACTTTTCCTGATAAAATTACAGATTTATCCGTAAACTTAAGGTCTAATTTTTCATTAGGGGCAATTGCTTGAACAGCATTCAAGAATGAACTTGAATCTTTTTCTATTATTAAATCTATAAAGACAGGATCTTCAGAATCACCCCATATTAGTAAACTTGTAGAGCCGCTTTCTTTACCATTCACCAATAGTTCTTTTGGAGATAATAGTACTACATCTGCTAATTCTGGATTTGTAATTGATATCCTTGTCACGGGTTCATCAAATCTAACAAATTGGGATTTACCAACAGTTGTCATTAGTTTTGATACTCCACCAACAATAGATGGAGAAGCGCTATGGCTATCATTATAATTATGGTAGCTTGCATTGTTATCAGGATATGATTGTCTTTCTGTCGTACCCGGCTTATTTTTTTTTAAATAAGAATTCTTTTGCAAATCCATAAAAGAATCAATTTGAGATTCGCGCAAATTTGCATGTTGGCTAGAAACCATAGCTCCAGAGAAAACAAAGGCTAATAATATAATTAATAAACCCAAATTTTTTATGTTAGAATTTTTCATTTGCATAACCAACAATTCATTAATGAATACTTTCTGTAAAAGTATGTTCTGTCTTTACGTTTGCCTCAATAAACTCTAATTTATGCGTTTTTGTCTTAGAAACAGGTTTTTGAGGCTTTGGCAAATCACTGCGTTTTGTATTTTGCAGTAATTTACTTTCATCTGGAGGAGGGGGAAGCTTCTTACTTTTTTTCATCGTAAAGTTAAAAGGATTTGTAGAAATGATTTTTTCATCGCTATGTCCTCTTACAATTATTTGCAGTTTACCGTTCACCATCGCATTAACAAGATTAGGTGATTTTTTAGCCGGTATTTCAAAAGTTATTGCGGATGCTTTTGTTGCAGGCATTTCATTATCTCCAGAGCCTAACATAGTTTCTAATGAAATTATTTCAACATTTTGTAAAACAAGTTCAGGCCTTTTACCTTTACTTTTTGACGTTGATAGTATATCTACTTTGCTTCCAACTTTTATATGAGATGCTATACCTTGAATAAATTCTTTAGGAATTGTTATAGCTCGCTTTCCTAGCTCTATATCAAATCCACTAGGATCTTCACTACTTAAATCTGAATATTTTAATATTTCACCAGATTTGATATCTTTAACAACTCTTTTATTAAGGATAGACAAAACATCGTTTATATAACCAGGTGGAAGGTTTTTTGATTCAATTTCTTTTATTTTAACAGATTTGGGGTCTATTTTAGAATTCTTTTTCATATTAAACTTGGTCACAACAGCTTTTCTGGTTACTTTTTTGGTTTTTTTAACGACAACTTGCGGCTTATTTTTCTCCTTTTGGATTTTTGCCAATAAAGCCTCTTGGTCAAGTAACTTTTGATTCTGAGCATTTAATATATTAAAAATCATAAAAGTAAGTACAATACCAATAATTAGAGCAATAAATATTTTCTTTTTATTATTCTTCTTTGAACGCATATTTATTCAACACCTTAATGTCAATGTCTCTATGGCTTTATATCATTTATCGAATAAATCCGAAGATTTCTTTAATAATAAAACACAGTTCCTTTACTAATAGATTAGCAGTAATACTCGCAGTTATTATCATTCAAAAAAATTATATTTTTGCCTAAATTACTGATTAAATTTTAATGTTAGGTCTCTTTTCAAGACTATAAATTAATATTCAGGATTTTATTGTATTAAAATTATTTTTTTTAAGTATAGCTGCCTATTATTTTATTTTTAGCACGATTTAAGGTAATGCCAATCAATTAAATTATGGAAAATTCTTAAAAAAATAATTAAAAATTAATTTGTTAGTTTTTAATTTGTATTGTACAATTAATGTTGATGTTTGAAAATTTTTTGAAGATTAAGGGGGACTAATGAAACAACAGTATTTAATCGTAGCAGAGCAAATTTCTTTCAGAAATAACAGGCTATCAGTAATTAATGTTTGGGATCAGTTTTCAGCACTGCACCTACCTGCTAAATTTAACTTTGATTTGGCTTTTATATGTGGTCCAAATTGGGATGAAGGAGAGTATGAGCTAAAATTTAAAGTAAGAGCGGGCGATAAAGAAAGTGTTGAGCTTGGTACTGTCAAAGCAGAAATTAAAAACAAACAATCTGTTTTCAATGCTATTGCTAATAATTTAAACTTTTTAGCTGAAAAAGGAGCTGAAAGCATAACATTTGAAATAGAAGTTGACGGTCGAAATATTTTAGAAAGAGAATATCCAATTTCTTATCTATTAGAATTAAAGAAAAAAGAAGAAGATGAAGTTGAAGTTTCCGTAGGAGCTGAAGCTTAGTAATACAGACTATTTTTTCATAGTAAAGAAGCTACCTGTATATTACCTTTTGGTATTAACTGGCTGACTAATCGAAAATATATTAGAGCAAGTTATATTTTAAAAAGGTTACAAAATAGGTAGCTTCTTTTATTTTAATCAAGGAGATCATATGAATAAAATAGTTATTACTTTGGCGATGATGATGTTTTTAAACTATAGTACAGTAGAATCTTTTGCTAATGACACTGCAGTTATTGACACTTATAAAGTGATCAATAGTTATCCACAAGCTAAAGAATCAGCAGAAACAATCAAAAAGCAGGAAAGAGAACTGCATAAATTTATAATACAAGCATCAAAAGACATAAAAAGCGCTAAAAATGATGTAGAGAAAAAACAAAAAGAAGAAAAATACAACAAAGATTTAGCTAAAAAAAGAGCTGAGCTAAAAAGTAAAATGCAAGAGTGGAATAAACTCCAAAAACAAATTTATGCAGTCATTGAGAATGTAAGTCAGAAAAAGAAAATAAAAACAGTTGTGAGAAAAGAAAGCACTTTGTATGGTGCTGAAGATATAACTGAAGATGTTATCAAAAAATTAAACTCTAAAAAAAATAAAAAGTAAGGAAAATTAATCAATAATTATTTCAATAGATTTTTTTCCAGCTTTGATTAAGCATTCAATATGATTTTGCTTAATAAGCTCACCACATATCAAGATGGGAATGCCCGGCGGATAAGGTACAATTGTTTCTTTTGTAACAAGTCCCTGGCATTCCTGAATTGGTAATATTTTTGATTTTTTATGAAAGGCTTCGGCCGGGGAAAAAATCACATGCGGAGATGTGAAATAATTTTGACACAAAGGAGCTGAACTTCTTTGAGGTAATGTTTTCATTGCCAGAATTAGAGAAGACATTAAATTGTCTAATTTTTTATTTGTTGTACCAATACCAGTGTATGCCATTAATGATACATCGTTATTAACTTCTACTTCTATATTTCTTTTATTTTCCAGGTGTTCAGCTACTAAATTACCTGAAATATCTTTTAACTTAAACAACAATTTTGTTGGGTCATGATTTTCATCATTATAAAAAATAATTTCAGGATACTTTTCCAATTTTTGTTTAAATTTTTCAATGTTTTCTAATAATTTACTTAAATCTTTTTCGCCTTGTAGTGAATTTATATGCTCAATGGATCCTTCTATACTTGCCAGTAATATATAAGAAGGTGATGTTGTGCTTGTTATATTTAAACATTTTTGCATTCTTTCAGGGGTTATAGAAGAATGCTTGGCTATATGTAATATTGCACCTTGGGTTAAGCATGAAGCACTTTTATGTAAAGATTGAACTGAAGCGTCAGCACCAAGTTTGATGGCAGGCTCCGGTAAACTATTGTGGAAGTTCCATAATGCACCGTGAGCTTCATCAACTATTAACATAACATTTTTCTCTTTACAGATTTGATATATTTCTGCTACATCAGCAATTATGCCTTCGTAGGTTGGATTTGTAATCCACACTGACGTTATATCAGGATTTTTTTCCAGTGCGTCTTTTAATTTAGCCGGACAAACATTATTTGATATATTCCAGTCATTTATCCAGTCTGTATCCAACCATACAGGTATGGCACCTGTTAGGGTTAATGCATTTATCACAGATTTATGAGCATTTCTTGCTATTAAAATTTTGTCACCTTTTTTAGCTGTGGCTAACATTAGTGCTGTTATGCCTGAGGATGATCCGTTTGTTAAATAAAAAGATGCTTTGCTATCGTATATTACACCCGATCTAAGTTGTGATTTTAGCAATGTATCAGAAGGATTCTGCAAGTTATCCAAGCCTATAATCTCTGAATAATCATTTTTAAATACTTTTTTACCGATTAAATTTCTTAATTGAGGAAATATTATTTTTCCTTGAGAATGCCCCGGTGTGGTAAATAATATTGGCTTATTTGCTGATATTTCTTTTAATTTGTTGATTAGGTGCATTTGAGCCTCCTCTGCGCCGCCAGTATAATTAATTGATTTATTGGTTCTGAATCTATTTTAACAACAAAATAGTTTTTTTAATAATAAACAAATATTTGTAACATATGTTTATTCAAGAAAAAATGATTCTTATCTTTATTTATTTATTAAATTTTTTGTAATAAAAGCAGTAGAAAGAATTTAATATATTTGAAATAAGAGAATGTTTAAAATATCATAAGGTATGGTGTTTAAATTTGGGCTGGGGTTGAAATGCAGATAATGGATATAAAACAGGCAAGGACTAGAGTCATGCAGTTAAGGGAGCAGATAAATTATCATAATTATCTTTATTATGTAAAGGATGCCCCTGAAATAACCGATTTTGAATTTGATAAGCTGTTTAAAGAATTAAAAGAGTTAGAACTAAAGTATGCTGAGCTAGTTATACCTGATAGCCCCACGCAAAGAGTAGGAGATCAACCGTCGGAGAAGTTTGAGCAGGTAAAGCACAGAGTCAGGCTTTATAGTCTTGATAACGCAAATAATGATGAAGAACTGGTAGACTGGTATAACAGAATTAAAAAAAGCTATCCAGACGAACAGGAAATAGAGATCGTTTGCGAATTGAAGATTGACGGCCTTGCTGTGGCTTTAACTTATGAAAACGGTCTTTTTACGCAAGGAGCCACACGAGGCAATGGAATTGTTGGAGAAGATATAACCACTAATTTGCGTACGATTAATAGCATTCCCCTAAGACTATTTGATGTGCCTGATGAACTGCCTGATACTATAGAGGTAAGGGGCGAAATATTTATGCCTGAGGATGCATTTAAGGAGCTTAATCAACGCAGAAGAGACCAAGGTGAACAAGAATTTGCCAATCCCAGGAATGCGGGTAGCGGTTCGGTGAGGCAGTTAGACCCTAGGGTAACAGCTGAAAGAAAACTGTCTATTTTTGTTTATGGCGCTCTTGCGCCGGGGCGCAGTGAGGATATATCTACAACGCATTTTGGGAATATTGGAGTATTAGAGAAGTTAGGGTTTAAGGTTAATCCGGATACAAAGGTGTGTAAAAACATTGAAGAGGCTCTTGCATTCTGTAAAAAGTGGGATGAAGAAAGAGCTAAACTAAAATACGCTACTGACGGCGTTGTTGTGAAAGTGAACAGTCTAAAAAAGCAACACGAATTAGGTTTTACATCAAGAAGCCCAAGGTGGGCTGTTGCTTATAAGTTTCCACCTGAGGAAATGTTGACCACGTTAAAAGATGTTGCGTTTAGTGTTGGGCGTACCGGAGCTGTTACGCCAGTTGCTCTTTTAGAACCGGTCAGGCTTGCCGGGACAATGGTGGCAAGAGCTAGTTTGCATAATGCTGATGAAATAGAGCGTTTGAAATTAAGAATTGGGGATAAGGTATATGTTAAGAAGGCTGCTGAAATAATCCCTAAGGTTATTGGGGTGGAGTTGTCTCAGAGGTCGGAAGATAGTGAACCTCTTGTTTATCCTGAGAGGTGTCCTTCTTGCGGGCATAAGCTTGAACGCAAAGAGGGCGAGGTTATAAACTTTTGTCCTAACTTTATGGAGTGTAAGGAGCAGATAATTGGACGGATTGAACATTGGGTCAGTCGTAATGCTATGGATATTGATGGGGTTGGTGGCTCTTTGATTAAGCAGTTCGTAGAGCACAGCTTGATTAAGGATCCTGCTGATTTGTATCAATTAACTAAAGAATCTTTAATGGAACTGGAGAGGATGGCTGACAGGTCAGCCGGGAATGTTGTAAAAGGCATTCAGGCATCTAAAGATCGACCTTTGGGTAGATTGATAAATGCTTTGGGTATAAAATACGTAGGTAAAGAGACTGCTGATATTCTTGGGCAGGTGTATGGCTCTATTGAGGATATTAAAAAGGCGTCTTTTGAAGAGCTTGAAGCTATAGAGGGCATTGGTGAAAAAATAGCAGATAGTATTATAAATTATTTTAAAAACCCTGAAGTGCTTAATATGATTAATAAATTAGAAAAAAATGGCGTTAAGCTTAAACAGGACATAGAAAAAACAGATAGACCCAAGCCTTTATTAAACACTAATTTTGTAATTACGGGCACATTGTCGACTATGGATAGAAAATCTGCAAGTGATATAATAAAAGAGATGGGCGGCAAAGTGACCGGTAGTGTTAGTAAAAAAACATCTTACGTTGTAGTAGGAGAAAGCCCCGGTTCTAAGTATGACAAGGCTGTAAGTCTTGGTATTACAGTTTTAGATGAATCTCAGTTTATTGAGCTTATTAAAAAGCTACAAGCTGGAGGAATAGACGAAGTAAATGAATAAAAATTTTAAAGTTGTACAAATAAACGGATTATCCGGCATATTATTTCTTGTATTAATTGTAACAGGACTATTTTGTGGTTTTGTTATATTCCCTATATGGGTAATAATGACTGTTTGGAATGCTGTAGTCAGCGATATATTTTACGGGCCTATGATTAATTACATACAGGCCGGAATGTTGTGGCTGCTGGTTGCATTGGTATTATATTTAATGCTGAAAAATAGCGTTTCCATTAAGATACAACGAGATGCGAACTTATCTGAAGAAGAATTGAAAGAGCTGGATGACGCTGCTGCTCAAACTAAGGATAAGGCAGAAAAAAAAGCTGAAGAAGAAGACGACGATAAGAAATAAAAATAATAAGAATGGCAATGATCCCTTTTGTTGAGAAAAGGTCTGTCATTGCCTTAAATAGCTTATAATTTTAGAATAAAGCCAGCTAGTAGTGTGGCTTTTTCTTGTTTAATTCTTCTTTCTTACTATTATTTATATCTATTATATTATTATTTATCTGATTATTTTCATCGCTAAAAGTATCTTCTTTTATAATATTTTCTTTTTTATCATCTTTTAAAATATCAGTATCGCCTGCTGAAGCAGCATCGGTCACCTTTGCATTAGCGGATACTTCTTTATATAACTTTAACGCATTCAATCTCAAGCTGGCTTTAACCGGTTTATACTTCCCCTGTTTAACATTTTTAAGCTTCTTTTTTGCACTGTCTTCCAATTTGCGTTGGCGTGCTTCCTTCCTTGCCTCCTCGCAGCAATCTGCAACAAATTTGTTGCGCTCTACAGCCATTAATTTGCGTGATTTGCGGCGTTGAGCATTGATAACCCTTTGCTCATAGTCACGATTTTTGTAATCCCTGTAATACTCAAAGTGTTCATTGTATCTTTGCTCCTCCTGTTCAGGGGTTACTGCTTCATCTTCCCATGTTTCGTAGCTAAAGTATTTAATTTCGTCTTCCTGGTATGGATCATAATATTTGTCTCGTGCCAAAGCAAGATAATCATCTTTATAACAGATATTATGCTTGACTTTATCGAGTCTAAACTGAGACTGGCGCACACAGCGAATTTTGTATAATAACTCTTTGTGTGCGTCTATTATTCTAATCAGAGGGTGATCGGTGAAGCCCTCGTGGTATTTAGGATAGGATATATCATTAGGTTCTGAATTTGAGCAATCTTTTGGGATTGGTAGATGCAAAATTTCTTTAACATTGCTGTAGCTTACTTGATCAGGTACTATATCCATAAACAAATCTTGATTAAAGTGTATTTGCTTTAATTCTGACAGAATTTTTTTGCTTATATTTGTCAATTTCTTAAATAAATGGAGATCTTCGGGATTACCTTCAGATAATTCGTAATCATTGATTGACCATGGTCTTAGTACAACAAACTCTGTTGGGAGTTCCAGATTCAAACGAGCCATTTTTTCCATCATTAACGGTAATAATCTAGAAAATTTATGACAATCATCGAATTTATCTCTTATTATATCGATTTCTTCAAGTATTTTTTGGTTTAGCTTATTCAGGTTGTTAACTGCAATAATCTGCTGAGTTGAAAATTTAGCCCTTATTTCATCGGGTATTTTTGTGCTTACCAACGAATAAGTTTTCTTTGCAAGGTTTATTAAACCTTCTGTGTTTGTTTTGAAGCTTGGCCTATCGGACTTGGGCTTTCTTGCATGCCATTTCTTGGCGGCTCTTCTTTTTTCTACGCTTTCTATTATGTTCATTGCAAAAGATTGCAGACCCATGTTAACAAATTCCATTTTTTGTATCAGGAATTTACTCCAGTTGCCTGTGCGCATTATGTGCATATATTCTTTGCCTACAGTGTCGAACTGCATTTCTGTTGTTTTTACAGCTTCGAGTAGGCGATCTTTATAGCCCATCAGATCGCAGTTTTTGGCAAAACGGCGAAGTAAGACAATTTTGTTGCGCAGTCTGTAATATAAAATAGATGCGTATTTATCATTGTCCTTTTGGCCTGTGTCTTCAATTTTTGCAGCTTCTTTAGTCAAAACCAATACCTTTAATCTCAACTTACTTTGATATATTATTTGTTTGTTTAATTAATATTATATCAGTTTTTGAATTTTAATGCATGCCAGGTTTAGGATTATCCGAAAAAAGGGTGATTTTGTTAAAAAAGTGTTACATTTAATATGGCTAAAATTTGCTTGTAAGTATCATAAATTTCGATTGAGGAATAGTAATGTATTGCTGTTACATCTTTTAGAAAAAGGTGACGTGCATAATGCACAAGAATATGTTAATATTAAATGGACAAGTACAAGGGTGTGGCATCACCCTTTTCAGAATCCTTGAGAAGAATCCGGATTTTGCTTAAAAGACTTAGTGCCTGTGGTATTAGGTCTTTTAAGTAAAATCTGGTAGTATAAATAATAGAAATTGTAACTTACCAGTCAATTTCTTTGCAGGCAAACTGCAAAAAGCTAGCCATCAAATTTTCATTCCAAACTTTTATATGGTCCGGTGCACAAAGTACACAAGGCGTGAAATTCCATATATATTTTATTCCTGACCTTATCAAAAAGTCTGCTACCTCTTGGGCAAACTGTCTTGGTACTGTTAATATCGCAATATCAACACTTAACTCCTCAGCTAAGTCTGGAAGCTTAGTTAGATGAAATATTTTTTTATCATTAAGCTGCATGTCTATCTTTAAAGGATCAGTGTCAAATAAAGCCAATATGTTTAACCCATAATTATCAAATTTATCGTACTTGGCCAATGCTAAACCTAAATGCCCTGCCCCAACAATAAAAGCGTTTCTTTTATTAGAAAAGCCAAGAGTATTTTCAATAGTTTCTTTTAACTCTTTTGTGCAATACCCCACTCTGCAACGTCCAACTTTATTTAAGAGCTTAAAATCTTTTCTTACCTGAGAATCATCAATATTAAGCCTGTGTGCCAATTGCGGGCTGGTTATATTTTTTTCATTTTTTTCAACAAATTCTGACACTATACTATGATAAAAAGTTAATCTGTTTACGACTTTTTCAGGAATTTTTTTTTCCATAATATTCTTTCTTTTTTTTAAACTAATTGTGACAATTGTCACAATTAAATTTTATTATATCATTTTTCTATATTTTTTGTCAAACTGGCAAAATAGAAAAAATTTATCAAAAAAAGAAATTTTTAAGCTTCAGGATCGTCTTGAATGTATTATATTAGGGAGTTGTTTTTGCTTGAAAAATATTGTACGCTAAATAGTGATAAATATCACAATTATACTCAGATTGATAGGAGTCAAAAATGGATACTATGAAAACGTTTGATTCAGAAGCTTTAGATTTAGTTATTCAAAAAGCAACAGAAGCACAAAAAATTTATTCTACGTATACACAAGAACAGGTTGATAAAATTTTTAAAGCAGCAGCATTAGCAGCCAATAACATGAGGGTTCCTCTGGCTAAGCAGGCTGTGGAAGAAACCTCAATGGGCATAGTAGAAGATAAGGTTATAAAAAATCATTTTGCGTCTGAATATATTTTTAATAAATTTAAAAATTCTAAAACCTGCGGGATTATAGAAGAAGATATAACAAACGGAATAACAAAAGTAGCTGAGCCCATAGGTATAATAGCCGGTATAATACCAACTACAAATCCGACTTCAACAGCTATATTTAAGGCATTGCTTGCATTAAAAACAAGAAATGCCATTATTTTTTCTCCTCATCCCAGGGCAAAAAATTGTACTATCGAAGCCGCAAGAATAACATTGCAAGCGGCAATTGATGCGGGAGCTCCTAAAGATATTATCGGCTGGCTGGAAGAACCTACTGTTGAATCTTCTCTGCATTTAATGCACCATCCTAAGGTCAATTTAATATTAGCTACAGGTGGGCCAAGTATGGTAAAAGCAGCGTACAGTTCGGGTAAGCCTGCTTTAGGCGTAGGTGCGGGTAATACTCCTGCAATTATAGATGAAACAGCTGATATTAAAATGTCTGTTAGTTCAATTTTGATGAGCAAAACTTTTGATAATGGTGTTATTTGCGCATCTGAACAATCGGTTGTGGCTGTTTCAGATGTTTACAATGCAGTAAAAGATGAATTTATCTATCGCAGCGCTTATATACTCAATGATTGGGAAAAGGATCGTGTAAGAGAAGTAATAATACAAGATGGTAAACTAAATGCCCAAATAGTAGGGCAGCCCGCTTATAAAATCGCACAGCTTGCAGGACTTGAAGTGCCTGAAAATACAAAAGTCCTAATAGGTGAAGTTGATAAAGTCGGTACAGAAGAGCCTCTTTCTTATGAAAAACTATCACCAATTCTTGCTTTATATTATGCTCATAACTATGATGAGGCAATAGATAAATCTGTTAAGCTTATAGAATTTGGCGGACAGGGCCATACTTCTGTTCTTTATACTAATCCTTTAAATAAAGATCGTATTGAACAATTTAGTAATAACATTGAAACAGGCAGGGTGCTTGTTAATTCTCCTTCTTCTCACGGTGCAATTGGAGATATTTATAACTTTAGGCTTACTCCTTCTTTAACTCTGGGTTGTGGCTCCTGGGGCGGGAATTCTGTTAGTGAAAACGTAGAGATTCATCATCTTATTAATATTAAAACTGTTGCTGAAAGGAGAGAGAATATGCTGTGGTTTAGGGTTCCTCCTAAAATTTATTTTAAGCAAGGAGCTGTGGAATTAGCTTTAAAAGAACTTGAGTGCAAGCAAAAAGCTTTTATTATTACAGATAAAGTTCTTTTTGATCTTGGGTATACTCATAAAGTTACTAATGTACTTGAAGAAATGGATATTAATTATCAAATATTTTCTGACGTTAAGCCTGATCCTGATTTGACTACAGTAAACCACGCATTGGAAACAGTTAACAGCTTTAAGCCGGATGTTATTATTGCATTGGGTGGCGGTTCTCCTATTGATGCCGCTAAAATAATATGGCTGATGTATGAACAGCCGGACTTAAAATTTGATGATATAGCGATGCGCTTTATGGATATAAGAAAAAGAATTTGCCAGGTACCGGCACTTGGAAACAAGGCTGATATGGTAGCAATACCTACAACATCAGGTACAGGTTCTGAAGTTACACCTTTTGCTGTAATTACAGATGATAAGACCCATATTAAATATCCTATTGCTGATTATGCACTAACTCCCAATATGGCGATTGTTGATCCTGATTTTGTTATGCATATGCCAAAAGGCTTGACAGCAGCTTCTGGTATTGATGCGTTAACGCACGCGCTTGAAGCCTATGTTTCCGTGGTTGCCAGCGATTATACTGACGGCATTGCACTTGAATCAATACAAATGATATTTGAATATCTTCCTTTATCCTACAAAGAAGGTGCTAAAAATCAATTAGCAAGGGAAAAAATGCACTATGCAGGAACAATGGCAGGTATGGCGTTTGCGAATTCGTTTTTAGGGTTGTGTCATTCAATGGCTCACAAGCTTGGGGCTACATTTGACTTGCCGCATGGTATTGCCAATGCTCTTATGATAAATCAGATTATCAGGTACAATGCAACGGATAATCCTACAAAACAGTGTTCTTTCCCTCAGTATAAATATCCAAGCGCAAAGGTGAGATATGCTAAAATTGCTTCAGTTATTGGATTGAACGGTAATAACGATGATGAAAAAGTTGATGCATTAATCAATGCAGTACAAAATCTTAAAAAGGAACTTGATATACCTTTATCAATCAAAGAGGCAGGGGTTAGTGAAGAAGAATTCTATGCCCAAATAGATGAAATAACCGAGCTTGCTTTTGATGACCAGTGTACTGGCGCTAATCCAAGATATCCTTTGATGTCTGAGATGAAGGAGCTTTATATAAATGCTTTTAATGGTGTTAATTAAATAAAAATTTTAATTATATTTAATCTTAAAAAAAGGATGCTTTCTACTAGAAGAAAATCATCCTTTTTTTATTTTTATATCAAAAGAGTCAAGGTAATGACTATTATTCACTTGTATTTACTTGCTTTTTGTTTAGTTTTTGCCAGTACAGGTAAACAGGTATACCGGTTAACACAATAAGAAAGCCCGGCCATGTATACATAGGCTTGTATATTAACAGATTAATTTCAACAAATATAGTAATCACACAATAAATTATGGGTAAATAAGGATAACCTAAGGCTTTATAAGGTCTTTCAATCTCAGGATGCTTTTTTCTAAAGATAAATAATCCACCAATAGTTAATGTATAAAACAGTAGGGCCACAAAAACCAAATAATCTAATAATTGCGAGAATGTCCCACTTAACACAAGAATTATTGACCATATCCCCTGTAAGTATAAGGCATTTTCCGGTGCATTTGATTTTTTTCCAAGCTGAGCCATCTTCGCAAAGAATAACTTATCTTTTGCCATTGCATACAAAACTCTAGCCCCGCTAAGTATGGTACTGTTTACACAGCCAAATGCCGCTATCATAATGATAATAGAGATTATAATTTTTCCATAATCTCCAAATATAGCCTGCATAAAAACAGCTCCGATTATTCCATCCTGAGCATTTTTTACTTGATCAATAGACAATACAGAAACATATGCAAGATTTGTAAGTAAATAAAGAAGTATAACAAGACCAGTCCCTGCAATCAAAGCAATAGGAAGATTTTTTTTAGTATTTTTTATTTCAGCAGCAACAAAAGTTAGATTATTCCAGCCCTCAAACGCAAAAATACCACCAACCAAAGCTATTGCAATAACTGAAAATATATTAATATCAAACTCCGGCGTATTCACAGGCGCAGAAACATTTAAAGTTAAAACCTCTGTATTTAAACCAATAAACAAACCCGAAACTATTATCCCGGTAAGCGCAATAATATTAGTAGCAGATATAAAATTTTGAATTTTTGATGCTAATTTTACCCCAAACACATTAATAAAAGTGAGCAAAACAATTAATTCTATTGCTATTACTTGCTGCGACGATACAGGTAATTTATAAATATAAAATAAAGTTACATTGGAGCTAATATTAGGGCATAAGCCTCCTAAAAATTTAGCAAAAGCAACTGCAACTGCTGCAATAGCACCTGTTTGTATCACTAAAAATAATGACCAGCCATAAAGAAAACCTGTTATTTTTCCCCAGGTTTCTTTTAAGTATATATACTGCCCACCGGCATGTGGCAAACTTGCAGAAAATTCACCAAGTGATAAAGCGCCAATCATAGTCATAACACCTGACACTATCCACACTAAAAGAAGTAATGATGTGTTATTTACCTCTTGTGCCATATGAGAAGATACCACAAATATACCGGAGCCAATCATTGCTCCTGCTAAAATGGCAATAGCATCATATAAATTTAATGTTTTTAAAAAATCTTTTTCTTTTTTATCTGGACTCATATCTCTTACCTATTATTTTTTAAACCTGTATAACTTCTAATTCATAAATGTATATTACTTTGCTATCCCGCCAATAATCACAGGATGATAAGTTACTGGTATACCGCTTTGTTCTCTTAATTCCTCATATTTTGCGATAAAATCTTTTAATTTTGTTTTTGTCCAGTGAGTTCTGATTATTGCGTTTGTGCCAGTAAATTTTAAATGATTTAATACATCAAAAGGCTTATCAAAATATAATTTTTCAATATAATCATCAAAGTAAAAAATATCAAAATAATTTGAAAAAATACTTTTTAATTCATTTAATTCCTTATATTTCAAACCCGTGCTTGTTATTTGTTTTAATTCTATCAAATTTTTCTCCCCAAAAGAAGAAAAAATAAACATTCCACCCTCGTTTAAATTATCTTTTATCTTTTTAAATAAACTGTCCAAATCTTCAACCCATTGCAACACCGCATTAGAAACAACCAAATCTAAACCTTGCGGCAAAGTTAATTTTTCTATGTCACCGGGGTGAAAAATTATATTATTATTTATATTTTTAATTAAATCACCTGCTGACTTAACAATATCGTTGGCGTAGAAAGTGTCATAAGATAAATTTTCATCTATAGTTTCTGTTAAAAGTCCTTCACCGGCACCTATTTCGTAGATAGCCTTAAAGTTTTTATTTGATTTTAAAATTATTTCTATTATGAGCTGAGCAGTTTTTGATTGAATAAATGCATTTTTGCGATACGTAACAAAACCTTTCTCAAAGCGTTTGCGCAAAAGAGTCTTATCTAACATTTATAATTTCGCTCCAATTGCTGAAATTATAAAACGGATAGTGTCCTCCTTCAATGCTTATATAGTTTTCCCAAAAGTTAATTTGATTTTTAGTTGGCATAATTCTATCTTTTATTGATACAAGCACTGTATCATAATTAAAATCAATATCTTTAGATTCAGTGGCTATTTTTAATAATATTGCTAATTCTTGCTTTTGATTCTCTAAATCCCTTTTGGGCATTACAAATTTAGCATAATCAGCTTGACTCAAAAACATTCTTCTAAAAAATTTATCTCGTGTTGCCTCTGAAAGGTTGTCAAGTGTGCCTTTAAATACCTGTTCTGCTATACCAAATTCATTATTTATCGGTTTTAGGGTTCCGTTAATAGCTATTTTTTTGTTAAATATTATATTATTTAACGTTTTTGCAGCTGCCCATACCCCCATAGACCAGGTTATTAAATATTTATCAGAATAGCTGTTTATATTTTTTATTAATTCTTCAGGTATTTTTAAGTCAGAATAATCATATATTAAAAGAATATCAAAATATTTATAGTCTAAATGGTTTATAGCAGTCTCATCCATGCCCCAACCATTACAAAAAACAATTAAAGAGTCATTATTTTGCTGATTTAACCATTTGAATTTCATTGTAATACCTCTTTTAAAATATTTGGAATATCTTTAATATCATTCCATTCAATATCTGCGGTTAAAGAAAACCTTAATCTTGATGTATTTGGGGCTACTGTAGGCGGTCTGATCGGTAAAACGTAGTATCCTTTACTTTGCAGATGCTCGGCAGCTTTTACAGTTTTTTCATTATCTCCTATCATAACCGGCACTATATGGCTTTCGCCGCAGGTTTTGATTTTATTTTCAGACAATGCTTTTCTAAGCTTTGATGCGGTATTAGGAAGTTTTTTATTATCTATACCCGGCAAAATATTTTCTATCACCCATTTAGAAAACATAATATTAACATCAGGCAAGGCGGTTGTAAAGATAAAAGAGCGCGTTGTATTAATAAGATAGTCAATTATTGTTTGGCTGGCCACGCAATACGCCCCAACTGACCCTATGGCCTTACCAAAGGTTCCTACTATTATATCAACATTATTAATTACATTTTGCTCTTCGCATATTCCGAGTTTATTCTGCCCGAAAGCACCAAAGGCATGTGCTTCATCAATAATCAAAAATGCGTTATATTTGTTTTTTAATTCAATTAATTTATGCAAATCTGCAATATCACCGTCCATGCTAAAGATAGTCTCGGTCACGATAAATGCTTTATTATAATTTGCGCGATATTTCTTCAATAAAGATTCTAAATGCTCATAATTCAGGTGTTTATATCTATAAAACTCCCCATCAGAGAGCTTTAACCCGTCAATTATACTGGCGTGATTTAATTTATCAGAAAAAACAACATCACCTTTTTGTGCAAGTGCTGATATTGTACCGATATTAGTATGATATCCGCTATTAAATAACAATGCCGCTTCTTTATTGTGCAAACAGGCAAGTAACGCTTCCAGTTCTTTATAGACGGGCAGGTTTCCTGTTAGCAACCTGGAAGATGCTGAGCCAAAAGAAAAATCCGCATTTTCTTTTAAAAACATTTGTGTTAAATCTTTGTTGCCTGCAATGCCTAAATAATCGTTAGACGAGAGATTCAGGTAATTTTTTCCGTTTACATTTATATATTTACCATTTTTAGAGCCGACATTTTTTATTTGTCTAAAGCGACTTTCTTGTTTTAGATTTTGTAGTTCTTTTTCGAAAATATTACACATAATAAAAAGATAACAAAAAGAATGTTCTATGTCTTTCTTTTTATGCAAGTTTAAAATATTTATTAAAGTTTTGAAATTTATTATATTTTGGTATTATTATACTGCCCATCAATTAAACTTTTTATTACTCTTTTCAGATCAGAGGTTAGTATATTTTATTAGCTTCAACATGATTGAATAATCTGAAAAGTATTCTAGAGTTATTATACTGCTCATCAATTAAATTTCAGATTACTCTTTTCAGAAAATAGTTTATTTTATTAACTTTAACCCTATTTAATAATCTGAAAAGTATTTTTGAT
>JANQLL010000172.1 GCA_028280605.1 Candidatus Gastranaerophilales bacterium | reverse complement strand
ACTCAAAAATACTTTTCAGATTTTTCACTCGTGTAAAAGCTAATAAAATAAACTATTCTCTGAAAAGAGTAATCTGAAATTTAATTGAGTACCAGTATAAAATAGTGCGTAAATCTTAAATGAAGACAGGTATGGTCGACAGTAAATTAATTCGAAATTTAATTGATGAGTAGCATAAAAAACTAAAATACTATATATGAATGTTACATTTAGAGATTGCTATTATTAGAATAACTTTATACAAATCAAAGATTATGAGTTATAGTGCATATGAAGAATTTTTTAAAATTATTTATTACTATTTTAATGCCAGCTTTGCTATTTGGTTGTGCGCAAAGTCAAAATCAAAACCAAAAGCAAGTGAGTAATAACAACGAGAAACCTCTTAATGTTGAAAAACTTATGAAAGAGCATCAAGTGAAAAGCCTTGCAGTGAAAGACGAACCAACTGATGAAAAAAACATCGAAGAAGAAAATGTAAAAATTGAAGAGGAAGTGGCAGAAGAAGAAATAGTTGTTGTTACCTTGGACGAATTTGGCAGAGATGATCCTTTTGAGCCTTATCAAGAGAGGAGTATAGTTCTTGATGAAGACACAGGCATTGTACCGGTTCCACCAGAGTTAAATACAGAACCTGATTTAATGAATTTAATGACGGCAAAAGTGAATGGTATTTTATATGATAAAACAAATGCCTCTGCTATTATTTCTATAAATGATAGTGATTATCTGGTTAGAAAAGGCGATAAGATACTGAGTTATGAAATCGAAGATATAACATTGGAAAAGGTAATTATAAAATCCAACAATAACTATTTTTCCGCAGGAATTGGAGAAATAGTAACAGGAAATCCTAGTGATATTAAATTAAGCGAAGGTGAAACACTTCCTGAAATTAAGGAAGTTAAAAGTGAACCGTTTAAAGAAGAGATCGAAAGTTATGCTAACTATATTGAAATAATAGAAATTGATACTGATGAAATATAGAAACAAATAGGAGTTTCAAATTAATGTATAAGAATTATAAAAAAACAGCATTAATATTCGCATGTTTGTTACTAGGCTTAAATAGTAATGCTGGATATGCATTAAATGAAAATGATATCGGACTTAGGGACAAAATTGGAGAAGAGCAATCCAGTATACAACTTAAAGGTAATATCAGTCTTGATAATAAAGACCAAGTTATCAACTTAAGTTTGAGAGAATCTGATGTAAAACAGGTTTTAAGAATGCTAGCTGACAAAGCCGGACTTAATTTAGTTGTACATGGTTCTGTAATCGGAAAAGTTACATTGGATTTGAAAAATGTAACTTTAAACAAAGCTTTTGAGTATATAATGCAAATGAATGGCCTTGCCTATAGCTTTGATAAGTCAACTAATACAATGATAGTTGCAGCAAAAACAGCTTCTCATAAGATAGGTTTAAATATGAATAAAATTAAACCTATTCAAATTAAATATCTTGATGCTGGAACAGTTGCAAAGTTTTTAAACTCAAATATTTTTTCACTAAACAGGCCTGATTTAAGTTCCAGCGCAGGAAATCATATAGCTGTTACAAACCCTAGAACTAATCAGGTATTAATTTTTGGAAATGAACACGACGTTGCTATAGCTCAAAATATTATAAGTATGATTGACACAAAACCAATAATGAGAACATTTGATATTAATTATGCAGATGCCAGTAATTTAGCCAAAACCCTTTGCTTCACTGTCTTTAATGAAAGAGAAGATAAAGATGATGAAGAAGAGGATGACGACAGTGATTCCAGTAGCTCAGAAAATGCTGCTGATAAAGGCTCTGAATCTGTATGTGGCACCATTACTCTTCAAACTGGTGAAGGTGGGGCTTCAGGTGCTGGAGCCGCAGAAGGTGGAGGATCGACAGAAGGAGGTGCTTCTGCAGGCGGATTACAGCCTCCAACAGGTTCAGGTGCTACAGGCGGTGGTGGAGGATCTGCTGATACAGCCGGATCTGCTGAAGGAACAACAGCTGGATTGGAGTCATTAGAAGCCCCTGGTTATGCTGTTATTTCTAATAAAATATTGGGTGAAATAACTGTTATCGGTACACAAAATCAAATTGATTTAGCTGCAGATTTTATTAAAAAATTTGACAAAAGGCAGCCACAGGCTTATATTGAAACTTCTATAATTGAATTAAACGAATCAGGCTCAAAAACCTTATCAAATACACTGTCTTTTCAAAAAGGAAACCTTTCTGCCTTAGGCTTTACAGCAGGAAATAATACATTTTCCTTTAGTTCAACCGGTAAGTCTGCCAAGCAGTTGGTAGATACAATTAGAGTATTGGTAGATGAGAAAAAAGGTAGAGTATTATCAAATCCAAGAATTGTTGCCTCCAACCATGTTCAATCTAAAATAGATATCTCATCTGATATTGTTGAATCTGTAACATTAGAAATTGATAATGAAACCGGAAATAGAACCTATACTTATAACATCGGGCAGGCAGGCATAAAACTTGAAATAATACCAAAGATAACTCCAAATAAAGATGTTGTTTTAAGTATCAAACCTTCTTATACTTCTGTTAAGGAAGTAGGTATCGATTCTGCTTTAAACTTGCCTTTTTATACTTTATTGAACAATAGAAAGCTAGAAGCAGCTAATGTAAGAGTTAAAAATGGTGAAACCCTTATACTTGGAGGGTTAATACAAGAAGTAGAAACTAAAACCAACAAAAAAGTTCCTTTACTCTCTGATATACCTGTTGTGGGCTTATTGTTTAAAGACGTGGCAACTAATAAGGAACGTAATGAGCTTATTATTATGATTACACCTAGAATTTTAGATGAGGATAATAATATAGATGCTATGTAGGCATAGAAGGATTTATTAATGAGTGGTTTGACCCTTGAAGATTTATTAGATAAAATTAGTGAAAACTGCTTTAAAACTTTTCCCCTTGAATTTATACAAGGAGAAAAGTTTATACCTATTAATAAAACAAATGAAGCTCTGTATCTTGGTATGGTTGATGCAGGGCTCAAAGAAAGAAGAGAACCGCTTTTATCTAAAATTACTCAGGAAATAAACCTAAAGCCTAAAGTAATACCGTTAACAAATGAACAATTTGAAAAATTGTTCGCACATTGCGCAGAAAAATTTAACCTAATAGATAAAGAGCCGCTGAGTAACGAACAAGAAAGTGTTCCCTCCTTACCTCAACCACAATCCCCAGATAAACCGAAAACTCCTGATAACAACAATGAGCAAAGTTCTCAACAGTTTGCTCCTCAACAAAGTGCTCAGCCTCCACAAGATGCAAAACCTAAAAGAAGACTTGGTGAGCAATTAATAGATGATGGGTTGATAACTCAAGATCAGCTGGAAAAAGCTCTTGCTGAGAGTAAAGAATCTAAGACTCCTGTCGGCTCAGCTCTTGTAAAGCTTGGATTTATTACTCTTGAACAATTAAAAGCTGCCTTAGCTGATCAACAAGGCGTAAATTATGTTACGGAAAAAGAGTTGACAATTAGTGATAATGTAATAAGCCTTTTACCGGAGGAGTTTATTAGGTTTAATAAAGTTGTACCAATAGAGACAGATGGTAAAAATATACAAGTAGGAATGGTTGATCCTAATAATAAAAGAGCTTTAAATGATATTATTTATTTAACCGGCTTGTCTCCTAAGCCTATGATTCTAACTCATATTGAGTTTGAAAAATGTATAGAAAATTACTTTAAAACTAAAAAAGAAACTGAAAAGTTAATGGAAGTAATTTCTGAGGAGGAATCCAGCGGTGATGAAGATAGTATATGGAGCCAAGTAGAAAAAGAACTTCAGGATGAGTCAAGTAATGTTGCAAAGTTTGTATCATCTTTGATTCAAGAAGCTCTTGATAAGAAAGCAAGTGATATCCATATAGAGCCAAGATTGGACCATTATATTGTTAGATTTAGGGTTGATGGCATATTAAGAAAAGTATTGGAAGTTCCGGCTAAAATTGAGTCGATGGTAATTTCCAGATTTAAAGTTATTGCCAAAATGGATATTGCAGAGCATAGGCGTCCCCAGGATGGTCATACCTCTATTAAAATTGGTGACAGGTTATATGACTTACGACTAAATACATTGCCTGTAGGAGCAAAGGAAAAACTTTGTATCAGAATACTTCAACCAAGTATTAGAATGAGTACAGATGTCAAAAAAATAGAACTGGTTGGGGCAACTTCAAATGATATCCAAAAAATAGAAATAATGACTACTTCTCCACATGGTATTATATTTGTTACAGGACCTACAGGAAGTGGTAAAACAACAACACTATATTCTGTTTTAAATAAAGTAAATGAAGAAACAGTTAACATTACAACAGTAGAAGATCCTGTTGAGATAAAAGTTGAAGGTATTAACCAGGTTCAAGTTAATGCAAAAGCAGATGTAACTTTTGCAGCCTGCTTAAGAGCTATTCTCAGACAAGATCCTGACGTTATAATGATTGGTGAAATTAGAGATTTTGAAACACTTGAATCTGCTATTCATGCAGCTCTTACGGGGCACCTTGTATTAAGTACATTACATACAAACAGTGCTACTGCTACAGTAACCAGGTTAATAGAAATGGGTGCAGCATCACACTTGATTGCATCTGCGGTAGTGGGAATTGTTGCCCAAAGGCTACTAAGAAGGTTATGTCCGGCATGTAAAGAGCTTTATACTCCGGAATTAGAGGAATTAAAAATGATAGTTTCTCAATCTGAAGAAATGGATGTATTTAGAGAAAAAGGCTTATATAGGCCGGTTGGTTGTGATGCGTGCGGAAATACAGGTTTTGTCGGTCGTATGGGTATTTATGAAATAATGACATTTAACAGAGAAATCAGAAAATTGATTACTCATAATGCTGCAAACCATGAAATAGAAGAAGTCGCTGTTTCTACTGGAATGAAAACTCTTCAAAGAGCAGGGTTGGATGCAGTATTCAATGGTGAAGTTCCAATAAAAGAATATATAAGAATTTTAGGTGCACTAAGCGAATAATTGGAGAGATTATGCCTTTATTTATATATACAGCAATGAATTCTAAAAATGAAACTGTTAAGGGGTCAGTAAATGCTGATACATTAAGAGATGCCAGAGAGATTTTAAGAAAAAAAGATCTCATGCCTACAAAAATAGAAGAAGATAATTCAAGAAAAAATAAGAATAAATCAAAAGCTAGAAATAAAAATAAAAAAGTAAAATTAAAAAAATTAAGTATGGGAGAGAAAATAGAATTTACCAATACACTATATATTCTTTCCAAAACAGGTATTTCTATTGTAGAATCCTTGCTATTTGTTGAAATGAATGTAACCAATGAAAATGTTCAAAATGTTGCACATGAATTAAGAAAGCATATCTTGTCCGGTGCTAATTTAAGCGAAGCAATAGCAAAATACCCAAAAGTATTTGATCAAATATTTTCTGGATTGATTAAAGCCGGGGAAGAAACAGGGGAACTTGACGCTACTTTAGCCAGAATGGTTGAACTTTTAGATAAACAGGATAAGCTAAGAAGTAAAGTAATTTCTACAATGATGTATCCGGTATTTGTTATTGTATTAGCATCTTTAGTTACTCTTATTATGTTAACATTTGTTTTCCCTACATTTAAAGATATGTTTGATGATATGGGTAAGGATTTACCGCTTATTACATCAATTTTGATGGATATTGGTGTGTTTTTAAAGACATATTGGTATTTTATTCCTATTGGATTCGGTAGTGTGACTTACTCTATTTTTTATCTGTTTAACTGGTCGCCTTCTCGAAAGGTAATAGATAAAATGGCTTTAAAAATACCTCTTATAAGTGTATTTGTTACATATTCATCTTTATCTAATTTTATTGCAGTTTTAAGAGTAGCATTTGATGCTGGTGTTCCTATTGTAGACAGTTTACTTCTTTCGAACACAACAGTTGAAAACTATATTATAAATAAATCAATGAGACAAACTGCGATAAAAATACAACAAGGTCAATCATTATCAAATTCATTGAAAGCTACCGGCGTTATGCCCAATATTGTAATGTGTATGATTGCGACAGGCGAACAGTCAGGTCAATTAGGTGAAATGCTTGAATATTCTTCAATTTATATTGATACACAACTTGATAGGATTGTAGATGCATTAAATAAAATGGTTGAACCTCTTATGCTTATTGTAATTGGTGGTATTGTACTAGTTCTTGCTTTAGCATTATATTTACCATTATTCCAATCTTACGGTGGATAGAAAGCAAGGTCAAAAGAATTGCTTAGGGGATGATATAAAGGAATCTTCAAGAATAGCAAGTGAACTGCGAGGTGATAGATATATGTATGATCAGCAATCTGAAAATCCTGATATAGTCAAAGGCTACTGGTCTGAAAAAGTTCTGGTAGTAACAAAAGACTATGAAATAAAAGGATATGTTTTTATGCCCAGAACAGGTAAGAAGAATAGAGTTTTATCCGATATTTTAAACGGGGAAAAACGATTTGTTGCAATCAAAGAGGCCGAAGTTGCCAGCAGGCAGTATCCGGAAAGAAAAGCAGAAGTCTGCGATTTTCTTCATCTAAATCTGGATTCAATAATAATTTTAAAACCTGCAAACCTAAATAAATAGGTAATAAAGAACTAAATAGCCTTAACTATTTCTTTTACTAATTTAATGAAATTAGATTTCACCTTATTTGATGTTTCTATAACTTCAGCATGGCTTAAAGGTTGATCTAAGATACCCGCCGCCATATTAGTCAAGCAAGATATACCTATAACTTTTAACTTCATATGATTGGCTACAATAACTTCGGGAACTGTAGACATGCCTACAGCATCAGCGCCTAATGTTCGTAACATTCTTACTTCTGCTTTTGTTTCATAAGTTGGTCCGCTTAGACCCGCGTAAACACCTAGCTGTGTTTTTATATTCAAATTATTAGCTATTTCTTGCGCTGTTTTTAATAATTCAGGACAATATGCATATGTCATGTCAACAAATCTGGAGCCCAGTTCATCAATATTAGGACCTATTAACGGGTTAGTACCCATTAAGTTTAGATGATCATTTATAAACATCAAATCCCCTGGATTAAAATCCATATTAATAGCACCGGCTGCATTTGTTACTATTAATTTATTTATACCTAATAATTTCATTATTCTTACGGGATAAGTGTTTTCTTGTAATGTATGCCCCTCATAAAAGTGGAATCTGCCTTGCATTGCAATGACTTTTTTATTGCATAATTCACCAACAATTAAATTCCCTGCGTGTCCTTCTACGCTGGATTGTTTAAAGTTAGGTATTTCTGAGTAAGGTATACTGACTCCATTAATATCTTTTGCTATATCGCCCAGGCCTGAGCCTAAAATTAAGCCAATATCCGGTGTAAAACTTGAATCTGCTAATTTTGATTTTATAAAGTCAATTGTGCTTTTCATAAAAGTATTCCTTACTAAATATATTCCACTTAAAGTTACTTAATAGCCTGAATAATTATACTATATCACTATTGAAAAGTAATTAATAAATTTAATGAAAAAATAAAAAAATATTAGTATTAAGGGAAAGTTATTATTCACTACTTATAATTGTTTGTTATAATTACATATGTAAGATGATAAGAGAATAATAAAACTCTTGGCTGGGGACAGCGGGTATATACAAGAATAGTTTTTATTTTTATAAAGAAGGAGCAGTTTTATGACAGAATTCAAACACGTCTATATAGCAGAAATAGCAAAGTACGAAGGGCAAGATGTTTGTCTTAAGGGATGGCTACACGGAAAACGCTCAAGCGGCAAGTTGCACTTTTTACAAGTAAGAGACGGTACAGGACATATTCAGGCAGTAGTTTTTAAGGGCGATGTTGATGAAGAAATGTTTAAAACTGCTGATGTGCTAACTCAAGAAACATCGATCGTAGTATGCGGTACTGTAAAAGAAGACAAACGTTCAAAAATCGGTTATGAAATAGGGGTAAAAAGCGTTAAGTTAATAAAAGAATCTGTTGAATATCCTATTACACCTAAAGAACATGGCGTAGCCTTTTTATTGGAGCACAGGCATTTATGGCTAAGAGCCCCAAGACAACAGGCTATTATTAAAATCAGGCACCAGATAATCAAATCTGTTAGAGATTACTTTGATCAAAACGGATTTACGCTGGTTGATGCGCCTATATTTACGCCGTCTGCGTGTGAAGGGACATCAAACTTATTTGAGACAACATATTTTGATGAAAAAGCTTATTTAACACAGAGTGGTCAGCTTTATATGGAGGCTGCTGCTATGGCATTGGGCAAAGCTTATTGCTTTGGTCCGACTTTTAGGGCGGAAAAATCTAAAACCAGAAGGCACCTAACTGAATTTTGGATGGTTGAGCCGGAAGTTGCTTATAATGATTTGAATGATAATATGGACCTTGCTGAAGACTTTGTAGAATACGTGGTTCAGGAAGTTGTTAAAAATAATAAAAGAGAGCTTGAAATACTTGATAGAGATATAACCAAGCTTGAGAACATTAAAAAGCCTTTCCCTAGAGTTAGTTATGATGAAGCTGTTGAAATTTTGAAGAAAAAAGGTCAAGATTTTGAATGGGGCGGTGATTTTGGTGCTGAAGATGAAACTACTATTTCTGAACAATTTGATAAGCCTGTTATGATACATCGATATCCTATTGACTGTAAAGCTTTTTATATGAAGCCTGATACTGAAAATAACAAGCTTGCGCTGTGTGTAGATATGATTGCACCTGAAGGTTATGGTGAAATTATAGGCGGTGGACAAAGGGAAGATGATTTAGACGTGTTATTAACTAAAATCAAAGAACATGAGTTGCCTCAAGAAGCTTTCGAATGGTATTTAGATTTAAGAAGATACGGAAGCGTACCCCATGCGGGCTTTGGTATGGGTATTGAGCGTGCGGTAAGTTGGATATGCGGATTGCATCACGTTAGAGAAACTATACCGTTCCCAAGATTAATGGACAGAATTAGACCTTAGTACAATAAATTTACCGGATTTACGTTAGATTGACTGACGTAAATCCACCTTATATAAAGGAAGAGAAGATGGAAAACTTTAAAAACAAAGCTGTTGATTTTTTTAATGAAGGCTACTCTTGCTCAGAAGCAATGATACAAGCTGCAAGCGATTTTAGTTTAATTGACAAGGAAGATGCTAAAATATTAAATAAAGCTGCAACTGTATATTCCGGCGGAATGGGCAGCAGATGCTTATGTGGTGCGGTTGCCGGAGTTGAAATGGTTGTGGGTTATCTTTTTGGCAGGGAAGATAATTCTAGCAGCCCAGCTTATGCTAAACAATTGGCTGCTGAATTAATAGATAGTTTTAGAGAAAAAAGAAAAGTAACCTGCTGTAAGGCATTGTCTGCAAAGTATGAGTTTGCCTCGCCTGAAAGACGAGAGAACTGCAAGAGTATTGTTTATGATGCTGCTGAAATTCTTGAAAACATTGTAAAAACAAATCTTGTTAATAATTAAAATAAACAAATAGCCCCCTTGCCAGGGGGTTGGGGGTAGATATAGATTAAAAAAAGAGATCAAATGATCTCTTTTTTTATACATTATTTTTTAGCCACTATAAAGCCCGCCCTTTTAGCCTTAAAGGAGCCAAAAATTTTTTATTCAACTGTATGTGATGTAAAAATTAAAAAATATATTGACTGCAATGATTTTTGCTTAGAAAAGGGTATAAAAAGGCACACTTATCCCCTAGGCGAGAAAAGTGGTGCTTGGAAATTAAATTTTGCGTGGCTTGCGCATCCTTTAATCTCAGGTAAGATAATAGTTTTGTAGTTTTTAATGATTGATTTAATGCTTTGTTATTAGCATTAAACTTGTTTAATGTTTGTTTTTTATTATTATTAAAAATTTGTGCTGATGTGGTATCAGCTTGATTGTTTTTATTTATTATTATTTTCTTTTTTAATTCTTTTAAAAGTAAAAATATATTATAAAAATAAATATCAATATGCGCAAAAGTAGAAAAAGAAGGCTTTTTCCCGTTAGTTGAATTTTGTGGGGCAAAAATTGAGCATAGGAATACTATGATGTTCCACAAAACACAAAATAAAGTTGTAACGTATTGCGTTAAATTCATAATCCAATACACTCGTTGATTATTTAATAAATATATTGTTAATATATATTTTAGCATGTTTTTAAAATTTTTGCAGGCAAAATATATAATTTGTTACGAAATTTTAATATAATATTAAATTAAAGCAATCATTATTTCTTTTATTTTTATATTAATTGTAAATAGTACAATACATTAATATGTTAGAAGAAAGGACCTCTAAAGTTGAATATTCAAGTTAAAAAATTAGCGCAGCCCACTTATTTACAAAACAAGCAAATAATGGGAGCTAAAAAACAAAACAGTTTTAAGGGAAAAGATGTAAAAATGGAAGGTAATGAACAATTAGCTCTTATGAATAAAGCAGCTATTGACAGTCCATTAGAAAAAGTAAAAACCGGTATTAAGCTTTATAGTGAATATATAGCAGCTACACCGGATGTAACTTCAGGCGCTGATAAGACTACTGATGTAAAAAAATTAGCTTTAGCCTTAATTGATCCTGAAGTACGTAAAAATTTCAGCGAGAAAAAAGCGGATCCAAAGCTTCAAAATTTGTTAAAACAAACGCAAGATCCAAAAGTCGCTTCTGCTGTTCTGAATACGCTGGAAAAAGCTTTAGGTAAGGCGCTACAAATAGCAGAGGACGAAGCAGAAGCAAAAGCCATTTTACAAAAGAAAGATGAGATAAAATCCTTTAATCAATTGATAAAAACTGCTGCTAGCGAGCAAGGCATAAGCTTTAAAGGCGGAAAGGGTTTTATAACTGAAAGAGGTGATAGAAATATAAGCAAAGGAGAATTGGCTCTTGATACGATACAACAACTTCCTCCTCATTTAAGGAAACAAGTACTAAAAGCTTGTGTTCAAGCCATTAAGTCACATGATATGACAAAGCTTAGACAACTACTACCGGACTGTAAGCTAACCGAAGAAATACAAAACCAAATATGTAGTTTTGTGGGAGTTAACATAGATGATGAATCATCAAGAGGGAAAATTTTAGGCGTATTAAATAAACTTCTTCCAGACCATGATGATCACATAAATCATGATGCTATAGATTCCAGGCACGTCTTATTGAATGCAAGGCATGCAGAAATAGATGCCGGTGACACGATTGAACATGCAGAAGGTTTAGATGTTGATGATCATTTTGATATACCTGTTGGAACTGCAATCGCAAGTGGTTTACGAATAGCTAACCATCTAAGTAAAGGTGAAAAGAAAAAAGCTTGTATTGAAGCAGGTGTTACTACTGCTAAGGTTGCAGCTACTCCGGTAACAGTACCTGCCAAGGTTACTGTGGCAAGTACCACCGCAGTAGGAGGAGGACTGGTAGGAGCTGGAATAGGAGCAGGGATTGGCACTCTTCTTTGTCCGGGCGCAGGAACAGCAGCTGGAGCTGCAATAGGCAAAGGCATTGGGCTTGCTACAGGAGGCATAGCAGGTTTTATTGCATCTCAAAAAGCAGAAAACAAAGTATGGGAAAAAACTAAAAAATTCTTAAATGATGAGTGCGTTATAATGTAATAATATATTTAGATAAGAATATAGTATTAAAGAAGGTTAATTGGTTTTATTAGCCTTCTTTCTTTTTACGATTATTACCTAAATACGCACAACCCAAAAGCATAGAATGTAATATAGCTGTCATTAACAGATAATCTTTAATATCTTTTTTGGATTTCAGTGTAAAAAGAATTTGTCCACCAGTCACTGGCGATGGTAAAACGGCTAATATTGTAGTAATCAAAGTGTATACAAGCAAATTAGCAGCTAAAAAATTTAAAATTTTATTTTTAAAAAAAGGAGTAGACTTCGGCATTGACTTTTTATCTGTACTAACTTTATTAAAACTATCATTATCTATTCCGTTAAAGTAAGGTGTAGTAGCCTTACGCTGGCTTGGTAAGGCGGTAATACTGTTATAATTTGATTTATTTAAGTTAGTTGAATGTATCATTATATCTGCCTAAATAATTTAAAAAGCTTCCCCTATTATATAAAAAACAAATTTTTTATTTATTGCTATTTTACTAAATGTTTTTAAAATTATTTTAGATAAATAAAAACAAAATATTATTTTTGTAACATTACTTATTTATAACTCAATCTCTTTAGTAAAAACCTTTATTTGAGAGGCAACCTTGGTTATTTGACTGGCAGAATTCTCAGCAGACTTTGCTTCTACACTCAAATCATTTAATTCATTATTGGTTTTTCTTACTTTAGTATCAGTTTTTACTATAAATTCATCCAAATCTTTAGTGCAGTCTATTATATTCTTAGAAGTGCTTTGCAATTTAATTATAGAGGTTTTAGTGTTTTGAACAGCCTCAATTATTTCATTGGTAACTGTTGTTGACTCTTCCACAAAGTTAGTACCCTTTTCTACAATATTATTGCTGTTTTTCATAACCTCAACTGTTTGATCTGTTTCCTTTTTAATTTCTCCAATTAACCCGGTAATCTGATTAGCTGCTTTTGCTGATGCATCAGCAAGCTTTCTTATTTCGTCTGCAACAACAGCAAATCCTTTGCCGGCTTCGCCTGCTCTGGCTGCCTCAATAGCAGCATTTAAAGATAATAAGTTAATCTGGTCTGCTATGTTTGTGATTATATCTACAATATCTGTTATCTCTTCTGATCTGGCACCGAGTTTGTTTACTTTTTCCGTAGCAAGCACAACTTCATTTTTAATACTTGCCATAGTTTTTTTGAAATCTGTAAATGTCTTTTTTACTTTCTCTGCTGATTCTCCAGCATTTTCTGAATAAGTAAAAGATGTATTAATATTTTCATTTGTTAAATTAATGATTTCTTTTAACTTATTTAACTGCTCTTTTGCTTTTTCAAAGCTCTCAGAATGACCGTCATTACTCATTGTTAAGTTATCAATACTATTATGTATATTAGTAATAATCTGAATACAATCTTGAGAAAGTTGCGCAATATTATCTGAAGATTCATCAATTGCAGAAGTAGAATTTTTAGCTTTAGCCAAATGCATTCTAAAAGAATCTATTAAATTTTGTATTGACTCTGACAGGTCTTCTAAATATTTAACTTTTATCAGATTGCCGCTAAATTTATTATTAATTATATTTTTTGTATCAAAAGTAAGTTTATCTATGTTTTTTAAATATTTTTTAGAATTTAACAGGTGTAAAAGAATAGTAATAAAGGTCAATAAAGCAAAGCAGAAAATAATATTGTTTAAGTGATCTTTTTTATAAAAGTTAAAGGTTAATGTTTCATTTTTGTTTTCTGCTTTTAGATTAATTGGCTTTTGTTTTTTGTATGTATTTAGAATTTTATAACTATTATCAAAAATATTATTAACAATGAAATGTTGTGATTTAGAAGTCCAAAACTGCTTATTACCCGATAAAAGTTTTTGATAAGCAGAGTGCCAGTTATAAGAGTTAACATCTTTTAATGTAAAATTTTGAGTTGCACTTGCTGCTACTACATTATTTTTTTCATTTATAATAAAGGTTTTTCCTTCCAAATCAGCCGCTAGTTCATTAATAAATGAGTTTAGGTTATATCCGACAACTAATGTTGCTATCTGGTCAGAAGTATCTTCTGTTGTGATTTTTATAGGGTGATGTGCAAATAGAACGGGTTTATCTTTGTATAAAATATTTTTATCTTTAATATACCCTGATTCTTCCTGGATTAAGCCGGTCCAAAAAGCTTCTTCTGTTACTTCGCTATAGTATAGCTCTTCATCTTCAGAATCTGCAATAATTGTATCGTCTTTAACAACCATTACAACTTCAACATGTTTATTAGAGTTTTTAAATTTATTTAAAATATTACTTGCTGCTGTTCTTTTTTCTCTATATTGATACGTTTTGGGGCAGGCTGATGAGATAGCTTCATTATTGGCCAAAAATTCTATACCGTTTAAATTTTTATAAAGCCAACTTTCAGTTAGCTTGGATACAAACTTGGCATTTGCTTTTAAAAATTCAATATCTTCTTTATCTCTGTTATAGTCAATTTCAACATTTATATTTGATGCCTCTTCAAGAGTATTTTTTGCTTTATAGATTATTGAGTCTGTTAAATTATCAGTTTTATTATAAATATGAGCAGAAAAACCTCCCATTACAATCAATAATAGTAATATCATCCCTTTGTTAGTAGAAAAAGTTTTTTTTGTTGATTTATTTCCTGAATTATTACTGCTCATTTTTTCACCCAATGATTTTAATTAAAATTTCAGATCTTAACATTCCTTAATGTTAATTTATAATTTTTTTTTGTTCAAGATTTCTTTAATACAATCGGTAAAATAATCATTTAAACAAAGTACATGAATAAAGATTTATACAATTTTTATACAGGTTCTCAATTAAATTTCAGATCACTCTTTTCAGAGACTAGTTTATTATATTAATTTTTACACGATTTAAAAATCTGAAAAGTATTTTTG
>JANQLL010000170.1 GCA_028280605.1 Candidatus Gastranaerophilales bacterium | reverse complement strand
TGAGTAAGGTTGGAAGCGGCGCATTTTTAACTGTTTACCATCAAAAACTCTATTTGATGCAATTTGGGTAAAATATATCCAATCAAATTATTTCTATACTTTACTTATATTGCATGATCCCTGTCACTAAGAAAAATCACTTCTCTTTGCTGAGTCCCTCAGGTATCAATCTGTATCCGCCGCCATAAATAGTTTCAATATACTTAACTCTTGGATTCACCTTCTCTAACTTAGTCCTTAAGTGTCGTATATGCACTCTGATAGTTTCAATATCATCACTGGGAGAGTAGCCCCAGACTTCTTTTAATATATTGCCTGCCGGCACAGTTTGACCATGTTTTTGCACAAGCGAATTCAAAATTTCAAACTCTATTGGAGTTAACTTTACATCTTTTTCATTTACTTTAGCAACCAAATTCTCTGGTATTAAAGTAAAGTCACCAACTGTTAGAATCTCAGGTCTTTTCAATGATTCCGGTAATGAATTTGAACGTCTGAGCAGTGCGCGAACCCTTACTTTTAGCTCGTCCAGTTCAAATGGTTTAACTAAATAATCATCTACACCGGCATCAAAGCCTTGAACTTTTTTTTCTAAAGTACCAAGGGCTGTTAGCATTAATATTGGTATATCCCTTGTTGTATCATTTTGTCTGATTCTTTGAGCCACTGTAAATCCGTCAACATCCGGCATCATAACATCTAAAATAACAAGATTAGGTAGTTCTTGCCGGATCAAAGCATATCCCTTAATACCGTCAAGGCTTGTTAAAACCTCATGTCCGTTTAGTTCTAAATTTATTTTTATTAATTCTAATATAGCTATATCGTCATCAACTACAATTATCTTACTCATTAACCTTTTGCCTCATCATTTCTTTGGTCTCGGTATATTTTCTAATGCAACAGTAAATTTCATAAATTTACCATCTCTTAGCACCTCTACTTCAATTTTATCACCAGGATTTTTGGATTCAATATATGTTGCGAAAGCTGAAGTAGTTTTTACTTTTTTCCCATCAACTGAATATATAATATCACCGCCTAAAAGCAATTTATAACGACCTAATCTGACAACATTATCACCGCCTCTTATGCCAGCCTTGGCTGCCGGGCTGTTAGGTACAACTTTTTGTACAATTATTCCGTGATCCGACAAGTTTAAAACTTTGGACAAAGGTTTAGTTATTGTTATAGCATTAGAAAGACCAAAATAAGGTCTTTTAACATAACCATATTTCAATAAGTCCGGTACTACCCGCTTCATAGTTGATACAGGTATAGCAAATCCTATGCCCACGCTTGCTTTACTGGGTGAAAATATAGCAGTGTTCATGCCAATTAGCTTACCTTGTGAGTCAATCAGTGGTCCACCTGAGTTACCAGGGTTTATTGCCGCATCTGTTTGAATAATATTTTGAATTAATCTGTTATTTTTTGATTTTAGAGTACGCCCCAAGCTGCTAATTACGCCGGTTGTAAGTGTACTTTCAAGCCCAAAAGGGTTGCCAATAGCCAGAACCTTTTGGCCTACCATCAAATCAGTTGATGTTCCTACCGGGATAAACTGTAACTTTTTACCTTCAGGTACATTTATTTTTATTATTGCTATATCATTATTTATATCAAAACCAACGACTTTTGCCGTATATTCTGACCCATCAAGCAGAGTAATATCTAATTTTGCAGCATTTTCTATTACATGATGATTTGTCAAAATATAACCCCTGGGGTCGATTACCATACCGGAGCCTGTACCGCTTCTAGGTATAACATCATAGAAAAAGTCATAAGCCAGTGTGGTCGTTGTAATATTAACTACTGCCGGGCTTATTTTTTTGTATATTGTTACGTTATTTACTTCATCTGCTGTAAATTTTCGTTTGCTTAACTTTTGGGCGGCTGCATGACTTATAGTATTTAAACTGCTTATTACCCCAAAGAGGAGCAGAAATAGAATTAAGCAGCTTTTTTTAAGATTTTTTTTCATAATATGTTTATACCCCCAACTAAATTTTAATTAATAAATATAATAGTAATTATATTTTACTATACTAACTTTAAAATAATCTAATTGAAATACTACACACCAAGGGGATTAATAAAAAAGACTTACCATTTAAAATTTGCAAGATAATAAAAAATTTATAGGAGGTTCTATGAAAGTAGATGAAAAAACTTTAACAGATATGATATTTCGCACTAATCATTACATTACCTGGATGAGAGATAGAAATGGCATATTCACAGCCTCAAATCAACCTAATTCAGATATATTTGACCTTACAGAAGAAAAAATGATCGGCAAAAAAGCTGATGAGCTTTTTGATGAAGATGTTGCAAAACTCTTTGATGAAGAAGATAATCAGGTGATGGAATCCAAAAAATTTCTTTATATTTCCAACCGAGAAGTTGAAACTCCACACGGAAGGAAAGCTTACGAAATCTTCAAAGCTCCTATTTTTGATGATAACGATGAAGTTGTCGGTACTTTTGGATTTGGAAGGGAAATAAGTAATAATTAGTATCATAATTTAAGGCGCTAATTATTTTGCTTTTTATATGTTTTATATTAGAATGGTTATAATTGTATAAATTTTTTATAGCTGACTTGACAGTGGACGAATTCTGATTTAAATTGCAACACTCAAACTTTTTTGTAAATTTGCATATTTTTCATTTGGTGATTTATACTCTAAAATCTTCATTGGGCGGTTATTTATCCAATCTTCTACTTGTTGTTGAATTTTTTCTTCTGTAATTTTAGCAAAATCAGTTCCTTTTGGAAAGAAATGCCGAATAAGACCATTCATATTTTCCAATGTACCTTTTTCCCGGCTGCCCGGCTGGAATATGGGTTACAGATCACTAATATAAACTAACCTTTTGCCTTTTAAATTTTTCAGTACACCCATCAGGAGCTAATAAATAAATTCTGTTAAAATTATGATCACCGGATGAGCAGTTTTCCAAAACTAACAAACTGCCCGTACCGTCTTCGTAACCAATTATTTTAAAATTTCGATTTATTTTTTTATTCCTGTTAAAATATATTCTATAACTACTCTTTAAAAGAAAATCTCTCTGTGCAGCTGACAAATGGACAGACAAGTAACTATGACTTAACCCGTGGAATTGATAATTCCTCTCCATACAACAACCCTCCACAATTAGCTTTGATAAATTAAATATGCACCTGTTTGAGAAATAAAATGTATATTTTGAATAAAAACATGCTAATTAGAAAAGTTGATACATATGTGAAGAAATTTTAAGTATATTTTATATATAAAAAATATACCATCTTTTGTAGATGAATTTGTATTCAATATGCTAAAATAATGACTTGAATTTTATTTACTGTAGTTGCATAGTTAAACACTTAAATTGCGATTCTCTGAGGAGAGCTATTTTTTAATCATTGATTTGTTGTAATAATAACGAATACTATTTCAGCCGTATTATATTTATTGCTTATACAAAGCTTTAATTACTTAGCAAAATAATCGCATATAATCTTTTTTTTCTTTTTCTTAAATTTTGGCAAATAAGAAAATATATTTTTAGACTCAGCTTCTTTTAATTTTTTTCTGACGTGAGCTCTTTCTATTAACAATCTATTGTACAAAATATTTAATTCTTTACTCTCATCTACCTTATTCTTTATCTGTTCTATTTGAAAACTTAATCTATTAATTTCAGTTTGCAATTCAATATGTGAATACTTTTTCATAATGTAATAATCTAACCCCTTCTTTGACTGATGACTTGACTAACTGATAAGATTGTTAATTTATTATTAAGGTATAATTTATTTCAACATATAAATATTAAATTACATTCAAAGAGTTTTCGTCCTCTAAATGTTTGAATAAAAAAACAGTTATTTTCATATTTTCGCAGTATTGAGGGGTAGTTTAACTTAATTGGTCAAGTTTTCGTTCATTGGTCAAATATTTTTTTTGAAGATTTAAATGGTATTTTTTTATACTTTAGTATTATACGTGTTAAAAGCTTATCTGATTATTCAATTCAGATAAATTAAATATACTGGTACTCAATTAAATTTCAGATTACTCTTTTCAGAGAATAGTTTATTTTATTAGCTTTTACACGAGTGAAAAATCTGAAAAGTATTTTTGAGT
>JANQLL010000160.1 GCA_028280605.1 Candidatus Gastranaerophilales bacterium | reverse complement strand
ATACCAAAAAGCTTTCTGTCATCAACAAAGTATTGATGAATCAATTTAATTTACTTAAGTAATTTTTGTTATTAATACTTTGTTGAATGGAAATTAGTATTACTTATTATTTACTGCAGAATAAAGCTCTTCAACCATTAATTTAATGTCATTTTTCTCGCTTTCTCCGTTGATAACAATATCAGCATCATTTTTTACCGGCTCTATGTATTCCTTGTAACTTTTTTCTACTTTTTCCAAAAATTTAACATTTTTTTCTTGGTTATCTGAACCCCTATCTGTAGCTCTTTTAAGCCATCTTTCTTTTAAAATGTCTTTAGAAGTTTCAATAAATACTTTAATGTCAAAAATATCACTTAAACTTTTATGCAACGCAAATATTCCTTCTGCAATAATAGAATGTGCGGGGTTCTTAGAAAACCCTTCATCTGTAACTCTGCATGTTCCATACTCATACTTAGGAGTCCAGGTTGTCTTTCCATTCTTTAATGATATTAAGTCTTCTTTCATTTTTTCAAGATTAACAGCTTCGGGTCTATCAAGATTATTATCGGGGTTTTGAATATAGTTATCAAATCCGCCGGCATCTTCAACGTCTCCTGAGATATCTTTAAAGTAATGATCTCCGTTTAAAACTGTTAACGGCTCTAATTTACCTGATTTAAATTTACTTTTTATCTGATTAATTTTATCAATAATTGAGTCTGTAAAAAATGTCTTGCCAGATGCTGAAGCGCCTGCTATTCCTATTAGTACAGGGGTAGCAGGTTTTTCTGTTATTTTATTAATTATTTTATCGATAAATCCCGACTTAATTTTTTTTATTATAGGAGTTTCTCTTGATTGATCTTTTTCAATTATTTTATTAATCTTAATTTGTAGTGATTGAGATTTATAATTGTCTGTGCAGTCATTAACTTCTAAGGGGGTTGGTGCTGCCTCCAGCTTGCTTGTCATTAGTCTTGGTCTTGGCTTTGCTGGATACCCATTGTAAAAAAAGTATGGATGAGTTTGTGTGCGTCTTTGGGAATTAGTTTTAGCGTTATGCCTTTCTCTGTTTGGAGCTTTATTACCACCTGCTCCGGGATTTCTTGCATTTTGCAGAGCTAATGCCTCTGGTCCTGTAAATGTTAGGTTTTGTTTACTTTTTTGAAAATTTGTTTGTGTAGTGCTTTTAGCTTGGTTGTAGTAATTGATTTTTAGCATATTTTGATATCTCCTAACTGAAGTGTACTTTTAGCACTATTCTCTCGTCCTTAATAAATTAAAGAAGTAAATTTTTTAAATTTACTTCTTTTTAATAATGATTAAGATAAACTTTACAGTTTATAAAAATTGTTTTTTAAGTTTTAAGTTATTTTTTTATTAAAAATAAAAAAACGTAGTTTTCTTAATAACTTTGTTGTTTTGGTAGTATGATATAAAAAGGATTAATGTTTTAAAATTTTGATTAACTAGAATGGAGCATTGTATAAAGGCATTTTATGAGTGAAGATAATAAAAAACAGGATAATTTTTCTTTTGGTTTTAAGCTGGATGATTTTCAGCAAAAGGCAGTAGATTTTATTGATAAAGGTAAAAGTGTGGTTGTTTGTGCTCCGACAGGTGCGGGAAAAACTGTTATTGCAGAACATGCAATTATTAAGGCTATTCAGGATAATAAAAGAATTTTTTATACAACTCCGTTAAAGGCATTGAGTAATCAAAAATTTAATGATTTTTCAAAAAAATACAGGGAAGAAAGAGTAGGGTTATTAACGGGTGATATAAGCATTAACAGAAATGCTCAAATAGTTGTTATGACTACAGAAGTTTATAGAAACATGCTGTATGGAACTTCTTTGGGTAAAATAGAAGAAAATTTAAATAATGTTCAATATGTTGTTTTGGACGAAGTTCATTATATGAATGAGGAAAGACGAGGTACTGTTTGGGAAGAAAGTATTATTTACAGCCCTAATGCTATTCAGTTAATTGCGCTTTCTGCGACTATTGCCAATGCTGATGAGCTTACAAACTGGATTAATACTGTACATGGCCCTACAAAATTGGTTAATACTGACTTTAGGCCTGTTCCTTTAAAGCATTACTATTTTCCTGTAACTCCGGGTAGTAAAAAGATTTTGTCTTTGTTTGCACCGGGAGGAAAATTAAATTCTAAAATAAAAGCATCTAATATGCAGGTAAAAAAATCTAAAAAGCTTGCGCGAACAGAAATATCTCAAAAATTAGTAAATGCACTTTCTGACAGAAATATGCTTCCTGCTATATATTTTACATTTAGCAGAAAAGGCTGTGATGAAAATATGGAGGCATGTTCCAAGCTTAGATTATTAAATAAGTTTGAAGAAAAAAGATTAATGCAGATTATTGATGAGTATATTCTGGATAATCCATATATTGCCAAGAGTAAGTATCTTGAATATTTGTACTCAGGAGTTGCAAGCCATCATGCAGGAATGCTTCCCGCGTGGAAAGTTTTGGTTGAGAAGCTTTTTCAGCAGGGGTTAATAAAGGTGGTTTTTGCAACAGAAACCCTTGCAGCAGGGATTAATATGCCGGCCAGATCAACAATAATAAGTTCTATATCAAAGCGCTCTGATGATGGTCACAGGTTATTAACTGCAAGTGAATTTTTGCAAATGTCTGGTCGAGCTGGGCGAAGAGGCATGGATGAAGAAGGTTTTGTTACAGTTGTAGGCTCAGCTCATGAAACAGCAGAGGAAGTTGCGGAATTAGCTTCTTCTATAGCAAATCCTTTGGAGAGTAGATTTACCCCAGGGTATTCAATGGTATTAAATCTATTGCAACGTTTTGATATGGACGAAACAAGAGAATTGATATTAAAAAGTTTTGGGTACTTTACCTCTTCAAAAAGGTTAAAACCCTTTTATGAAGAACAGGCTCGTTTGAAAGATACTATTGATGGGATCGAGAATTATAAATGTATTTATGGCTTAACTAATGAGGATGTTAAGACTTATAATAAGCTTAAAAATACTTTTGTAGAATATAAAAAAATAACCAGTACATTAAGAAAACAAGCAGCAAAGACCGGAAGGAAAGATGCGCCTGAAGTTCTTGAGTATGAGTTGAAAACAAAAGACTTTTTGAATCAATCCAGGCAATTTAAGTGTCATAAATGTAAAGAGTATAAAAGGCACATAAAAAGCCTTGATGTTTTAGTCAGGTTTAATCGTAGATATAGTAAGATAACAAAGTTAATAGATTATGAAAAAGATATTTATTGGCAACAGTTTTTGAACTTAATGGAAGTTTTGGAAGAAAAAGGTTTTCTGCAAGACAGGTACCCAACGCAAGCCGGAGTAATGGCTTCATCTATTAGGGCTGATAATGAAGTATATTTGTCAGATATTGTCTTGAAAGGCGTATTAGATGATTTATCTCCTTCAGAGTTGGCATCTGTTATATGTGCAGTGTCCACAGAAGATATTAAAAATACACCTTTTAATAAATATTATGTAAATGGCAAGGTAAGAAAAGCATTTGCCAGGTGTGATGGTATTGGTAGGAGCGTAAGAAAGTTACAGAAACAATATAATGTGGAAGTACCTATATTAATGAATCCTGTTTTTTCGTCTTTGATTGAGAATTGGGTAATGGGCTGTGAATGGGATGATTTAATAGAGGGGCTTGATATAGGAGAAGGTGATATCGTAAGAGTGTTCAAACGTACTTCTGATCTGTTAAGACAATTGATGATTTTGCCAGGTGTGCCTGAGCATGTAATACAAAATGCCGAGCAGGCTTTTGGATCCATAAATAGAGACCCTATTATTGAGATTTACTAACAATAGGGCCCAAAAAAATTCAGTATAGTCAGGCCAAAGTGTATTGATTAGAGGTAGAACTTTTTGTAGTAATATATAATTACCGTTTATCTTTAAGTAAATTAAATGCTTAAAATTGATAATGACTGCTTAGTTTAATATTTTGGTTTGTGCTTGAATTATCTAAATGCTAAGATGGGGATCTAGATGAGCTTATATATATTAAAACAATTTTTTCATGAGAAAATTGACAAATTTAAAAAAAAATTAACGGAAAGGTTTTAAATGGAAAGATTTACAGGTTTTATTGGTATTTTCATTATTTTAGGTTTAGCCTTTTTGCTCTCTAGCAACAGGAAAGCTATAAATTATAGACTTGTGGGAGTCGGATTATTATTGCAGAGTATTTTAGCTGTTTTTATTCTAAAAGTGCCCTTGGGGCAGCTTATTTTTAAGAAATTGGCTGATTTTATTAATCTTATTTTAGATTTTTCTGATAAGGGTGCTGAGTTTGTATTTGGACCTTTGATGCAAAAGGATTTATTGGTTAAAGCTTTTGGACCTGGAAATGACTTTGTATTTGTATTTAAGGTCTTGCCAACAATTGTTTTTATTACTTCATTAGTGAGTATTTTGTATCATTATGGGATTATTCAAAAAGTAATTAGTGTTGTTGCCAAGTTTGTGCATAGGTTGATGCATGTAAGCGGTAGTGAGGCTCTTTCTAATATATCAAGTGTTTTTGTAGGGCAGGTTGAAGCCCAGATATTAATAAAACATTATGTGCCTACCATGACAAAGTCTGAATTATTGGCATCTATGTCAGGAAGCTTGGCATGTATTGCGGGTGGTGTAATGGCTGTTTATATTGGTTTGGGTATCCCAGCTGAGTATCTGTTAACAGCCAGTGCTATGGCGATACCTGGTGCTTTGGTTGTATCAAAAATAATTTATCCAGAGATTGAAGAGTCTCAAACAAAAGATTCAATTAAATTGGAAGTGGAAAAGAATACTGTAAATTTTGTAGACGCAATAGCACATGGTGCAAGTGAGGGGTTGAAAATTGCATTAAATGTAGTTGCAATGATAATTTCTTTTATTGCGATTGTAAAAATGCTAGATTATTTTATAGGATTTGCTGGTACTGCTTTTGCGAGTATGGGTGTGTCTTTGGGATTTATTGGGCTTGATATTAATAGTTTAAGCTTGAAAGATATATTTGGATCAATATTTTCTTTAGTTGCATGGACTATGGGTGTACCTTGGGCTGATGCTCATATTGTTGGTTCATTAATGGGTACAAAGCTGGTTATAAACGAGTTCGTTGCTTATTTGGATTTGATGCCTATTATTAAAGGTTCATCAGATATTGTGTTGTCTGGTAAGTCTGTATTGATTGCCACTTTTGCTTTGTGTGGATTTGCTAATTTTGGTTCCGTGGCAGTGCTTGTTGGTGGTATTGGGCAGTTGGCTCCAAGTAGAAGACAGGATATTGCAAGGTTAGGATTTAAGGCTCTTTTATGCGGAACTATGGCGTCTTATTTATCTGCAACTATTGCCGGGATACTAGGTTCTTATTGATGAGATTTTCAGCAATAAGAATATAATAAAAAATTCTTACTTACTTAGTATTATTTAAAATTTAAAAAGCAAAATAAAAAACAGCCGTAAGGCTGTTTTTAAGCTTAAGATCATTTTAAAACGATAGAACTGTGCGATTATTATTATAACGCTCTTTAATCGAAAAGAATTCCCCGACCCTTGGGTCGTAAACTATGCAAAGCTTTGCTTTGCAGTACAATAAGTTTATGAGTGAACACATATTAAAAAGTCA
>JANQLL010000118.1 GCA_028280605.1 Candidatus Gastranaerophilales bacterium | reverse complement strand
CAGAACGAATGGCTCATAATTAAATCCTCCTTTTTGACAACATTGTCATTCAGGAGGATTCTTTATTTCAAATCTATTTTTTATTTCCTAAATTCCTGCACGCTATTATAATTAAGGGTAACATCAGAAAACACAAATGATTCAATAATAGAACCATTAAAACATTCCCGTATCGTTATTTTATCCCCGGTAATTTTATTTTTTATTATTAAATCATTTCCAGAACCAGAGAATTCAAAGTTTTTTAACAACTCGTCACTGAATTTTATTACATCATATGAGCCTGAATTTTCAAGGATTATATCCTCACCGTCTCCTTTTCTAAATTCATATGTGTCATTACCCTTGCCGCCTTCAAGGCTATCATTACCAATACCACCATATAATGTATCGTTTTCATTTCCGGCAATTATTGTATCGTTTCCTGCTTCTGCGAATATGATGTCATTATCATAACAGCTGTCAATATAATCATCACCTCCTCCAGCCTGAATAAAATCGTCTCCTTGTCGGCTGTAAATAGTATCATTTCCACTTTTAGCCAGTATGGCCTCGGATTTAGAGCTGCCGTCAATATAATCGTCTTCTTCTGTGAATTCAATAATTACTTTATCAAGAGAATCAATGAACCATTTATATTCCTCTCCCATTTCTACAAAGGTATTGTAATACTCATCATAATTAACCAGCTTAGTTAAGTTATTTCGTTTTAAAATCCTCGTAAATTCTCCGAGTCTTAATTTACCATTCATAGGGTCTTGAGCAATTTCATCTTTTAATTCTGTAATAGCAAAACTTATGTCACCCTTAACGCTATTTGTTTTTTTATCATAATAAAAATCAATTTTGTCATAATATTCTTTTAAATGAGATTGAGCTAATAATTTTACATAGACAATCTCTCTAAGGTTTGAATATGCTGAATCAAGCAGTACGCCAGCTTCTGGATTAACTGCACTGTTTTTATCATTTCTGAAAAACTTGCCCGAAAAACTTTCTAGTATGGCTAGTTTTCTTGCATTGTATGATCCACGTGTTAAATTCTCATTAATGTTCTCATTTTTTGACCAGTTAATTAAAAGTTGATCAACAAGCTTATAACGCTCTTCAATAACTCCTTCATTTATAAAATTTTCGAGAATTTGGACAATGATTCCGTCTTTGTCTCTTACTATTGCTTGATGTAAATTATATACAGTTCCAGATCCTGCAAGGTCAGGAAGAGGTAGTATATGATCAGGAACATTAAGCCATTCTCTGGCTATAGAGTCTACAGGCTTTGAATCAAAGTTTAACTCTAAAATTTCTCCTTTTTCATAGCTATCCCAGCTAAAAGTACTTTTTTTTGCTTTAGTGTTATTGTTTCCATCAGTTTCATTCACATTAGTATAATCAAGATTAATAGATTGGATTCCTAATTCATTAAGATTTCTTATCTCTAAAGCGCCAGTCAGAATTTTTAGGTTACTAAATTCGCTATCTTTTGAATCTATTTTAGAATCAGCATTAGTATCTAGCTCTGCCAAAGCAGCAAATCCATTAGAAGCGTAGTTGCCACTTTTTATAATAGTAAAATCCCCAAATAATTCTTTTCCAGAGTCTATAATTCCATTTTTGTTTCTGTCATATGCTAAAAAACCTTCATTACTTCCAATCCATGCGGTTTTTTCTGCAAATCCATCATTATTTAAATCAAAATATATTCCATTTTCTACATCAGTAGTTTCGACTCCATATCCGTCAAGGTCAAACACTAGCGGGTCAGATTTAGTAGCCGGAAAAGTTCTCTCTGCATTTTTATAATCTTTATCCCACCAGTATATTACTTCATATTGCGATTTTTTCCAGTCGTAAAAACTTCCCATTTTTCCTGTATCGAAAGTGTCATCAAAGTTTTTCCAGGCACTTTCAGTTTCATCAAAGGCTTTATCTATCGCTTTATCAACATATTTATCAGACCACTTAAATAAGACATCAAAAAGAGGATCTAATATTTTATCGACAAGGGGCTTTGGTAATTTATCAAATAAAGATTTGGCAGCATCATTAACGGCAGAATAAAAATCGTCTTTTTTTCCCTTTACCCAGTCTTTAGTCCAGTCAAGAGTACCTCCGACAAAACCTTTATCTTTACATCTGAAATACCAGTCAGCATAGGCCTTGACTTGATTAAAGGAGTTTGAAATTTCTGAAGCAACCTTTGTGACTTTTTTCATTCCTGGAATTTTTTCAATGACATCTTTAATCGGACCTGGAATTTTTTCATATAAATTATCGCATTCATGAATATATTTTAAAAGCTGTTCAGTTTTTTCTAAAGCACGATTATTATTATTCAATTCTTTGGAAAGATCGCCTTTATATGAACTGGAGTACATAGTAGCCTCTTGGCTAAAAGATTCAAGACTTCCATTTATCTGTGTAGTCTTTGAATTATTTAATTTTAAAACCCAGTTCGAAAGTTCTTTATAGGTAGTAAGTTCAATATTAATATTTGAAATTTTTTTATAATCATCTTCAGGAAGATTAGGATTATTTAAGTTATTATTTAAGTTATTTGATAGTTTTTCAATGCTATTTTTAATTATTCCAAAGTTTTGCTTTTCAGAAACAATGATTTTAATCTCTTCTATAGATTGATTTAAATTAGCATCATTAAAACTATTTGTCTCAGTCTTTAAAACACTAATGTAATTCTCCAGGGAGTCATATGCACTCTCAATAACATTATTTATAGATTGAGAAAACTCTGCAGTTTTTTTGTTATATTCATTTTTTTGAGAATCAAATTCACTGGAAAATTTGTTTAAAAGCTCATTTTGTTTGGATTCATCAAGCAGTTCTTCAACTTTAAAAATACTATTATCATAAAATTTTATCCTTATATTTTTTATTGCCTTTAGCATTTCTTCTTCAAATGAATCATTTTTTAATGCTGAACTATCAAGCTCAAAACCATCACTAAATAGAAACTTTTTAACCTGACTACTGGATGCATAAAAACCTTTAAAAATAATAGATTCATTTAAGTCTAATTTTTCTATAAATAAGTCATTATCTTTTTTACTGAATAAAAGGTCTTCTTTTATTATCCCTTCAGAAAACTTAACTATATCATTACCGTAATTGTCTTTAATAATATCAAGTCCAAAGTCCTGTCCAAATATATATTCATCATTTCCATAACCACCATAAAAATTATTTTGACCTTCTTTTCCCTCTATAGAATCATTACCTTCAATTCCGTTTAAAGTTTCTGCATTATCTGATCCAGTAATTATATTAGTATTTTCTACTACCATAGCTTGCCTCTTCCATTGCTAACTCAAAAAGTATTTATAAAAAAAATAATACAATAAAAATAATTGAGTTATCAATACAATTTGCCCACCTTTTAAATAAATTTTTTTAAAATTTTATACTTAAAATATAATGTACTGAGAAAACCTAACCAGAAAAAATAAAAAGTATTTCCCTGGAAAAATAAACAATGAAAGGGAAAAAATAAAATGAGCAAGAAATATAAAGTATACAGTGCATATAGAGAAATAGGCAGTCTAACTACGCAGATAAACTGGCTTAAAAAAAATCTGATGAAATTGGATTTGACATTGAAAAAGGAGTTTTTAGATAAAAAAAACAAGGAATTAAGGCTAAACCTGCAATGTAAGTTATTAAATGTTAATAAGAGCAGCTTGTACTACAAGAAAAAGCCTTCAATGTTTCCTGCAAGATCTGAAATCATCCAGAAGATAGCCGAGATATATGCAGAATTGCCTTTTTATAGAATAAGAAGGACTCAACAGGAGCTTTTGAGGCAAGGCTATAAAGTTGGACGAGACAAAATAGGAAAAATTAGGAAACACCTAAAGCTAAAAACTTTTTACCCTGCTCCTAAGACAACTTTTAAAAACAATAATCATGTTACTTATCAATATTTATTGAAAGATATAAAAATTGAAAGAGTAAATCAGGCTTGGGCTACAGATATTAGTGTGCCACAGCAAGCTGCGTGATAGATGAAGGAAGACCCTTCGTAGTCGGCTTGCAGGAGTAGGCTTCAAACCACCGTAAGCGGCGTTAATTAAGAGTTAATATCGTGAGCGTTACGGAAAAGGTATAGATGATATATCAGGTATGAATTAGGGAGACGAATAAAAATGAACCACCGCTCAAGTGTCGAAAGTGCAAAGATGATATCAAAACCAGAGAGTTGATGTTGCTCTGGGATAAGTTTAGCGGCAACCTGTTTACTGGCTAAACGGTATCCGGTATAGAGGAGGCGTGAACCTAATTTGGGCTTTCATGTGGAACTGTGGGAACCTGTCGTAGTAATGATAAGGGAAAAGCACAAGTAGATAATACAAGGCTGAAAGTACCAAAGTACTGCACAGGGTCGAACTAACTCGTAGTAGTGTAGAAGCTATTGTAATATTAGTGGAGCAAAGGAGTTAGGCCATCTATTTTTGTTAACAACAGTCAACTATGTAAATAGGAGGAGCTTTTGAAGACGGAAAAGCCGTTTAACATTCCAAAGAGACTGGTATGGCAGGCATATCAAAAAGTAAAAGCAAATAAAGGAGCCGAAGGAATAGACAATGAAACAATTGAGAGATTCGAGAGGAATCTGATAGGTAATTTATACAAAATCTGGAATCGTATGTCTTCAGGTACATACTTTCCACTACCAGTAAAAGGTGTTTCAATACCAAAGAAAAGTGGAGGAGAGCGACTACTTGGCATACCAACAGTATCAGATAGAATCGCACAGGAAACTTAAAACTATTTCTTGAGCCAATTCTTGACCCGGTATTTGATAAAGATTCCTATGGGGATAGAAAAGGAAAGTCCGCACATGATGCAATCGCAATAACAAGAAAACGTTGTTGGCAATATGATTGGGTAGTTGAATTTGACATAAAAGGATTATTTGACAATATTGATCATAACCTGCTGTTAAAAGCCTTAAAATATCATTGTAAAACCAAATGGGTTTTGCTTTATGTAAATAGGTGGATCAAAGCACCGATGCAAACAAAAGGAGGTTTAGTATTAAGAGATAAAGGAACGCCGCAAGGCGGGGAAATAAGTCCAATACTAGCTAATCTATTCTTGCATTATGTATTTGATGCCTGGCTACGTAGGGAAATGCCAAGTGTGTCGCTATTCTGACGATGGATTATTGCATTGTAAAAGCTATAAACAGGCTAAATATGTATTTTTACGAATCTCTGACAGATTTAAAGAGTGTGGATTGAAAATACACCCGAAGAAATCTCGTATTGTTTATTGTAAAGATGACAATCGTAAAGAAAACTATGATAATATTGCGTTTGATTTTCTTGGCTACACTTTTCGTCCTCGAAGATGCATAGATAAGCAAGGTCGTGTACATCCGAATTTTCTTCCAGCAATAAGCAATGCTTCTAAAAAGGCAATCGGAAGGAAGATAAGGAGTTGGCACATACAATTAAAGAATAATAAGACACTTAATGACTTATCAAAAATGTTTAATGCAGAACTTCGGGGATGGTTTAATTATTACGGCAAGTTTTATCCATCTGGATTGAACAGTATTTGGCGCAATTTGAACCAATATCTTGTAAGATGGGTAAGACGTAAGTATAAGCGTTTTGTAATACACAAACGTAGGGCAAAAAAGTTCTTAAACAATATTGCTCGTAATAATCCTAACCTGTTTATTCACTGGAGGCTTGGGGTGTTTCCCGGAGCAAAGATGGTGGGAGCCGGATGAGCTGAGAAGTTCACGTCCGGTTCTGAGAGGGGCTGAGGGTGAAACCCCTTCGGTCTACTCACCCGTATCTCTCAATAAAAGGAGGCTTTGGATACCTGGTTTCCATAATAGACATCTATAGCAGAAAAATATTATCCTGTAATTTGTCTAACACAATGCATAGACAAGTTAGGACGTTTTATACCTCCATACTCTCCTGATTTAAATCCTATAGAAAGGCTCTGGAAGTACTTCAAGGATGAGTTTTTAAATAACTTATTCTTCGACAAACTTCCCTCTCTTAAAGATACTGTTTATGAAGGGCTTAAAACTGTTCTCAATTCACGTCAAATAGTTAAAAGCATTTGTTCTATTTAACTGTTATTTTTTTCGATTGTTATAATCAAAAGCAATAAAACTTTCTAGTACTGTAGAAAAGCTTCTTTATTCTACGAAAGCAATTCTGAAATTATTAAGTCAATAGTTGGCTCTAATTGGATAGTTAATATTTTATAGACTGCTAATTGGTATTAAATTCCCTGAATTCCCGAAAAAAATTCCCTTATCCCCAAATATATTTGCCTGTTAAATTTTAGGGAATTTTATAATAAATTCTTATAGTTACTGAATAAAATCATATAAATAATATTTCATTTTTTATATTTTCCCTGTAAATTCCCTGTTTTTTTAGTTCAAAAAGGAGAAGAATGCTGTCAAGACTGCAATCACCATATTTCATTGGAATCAGGGGAGAGCAGCCCCTTTTTTAGTGCGTAAAGCTGGTATTATTGGGGAATTAGCCGAAAGAAAAAATAAAAGAGAATCCAAAAGAGAGAAATTTTATTGAATTTAAACCGAGATTATTGTGAAATTCTCCTTTTGAATATTTGGAAGCCCCTTTTATCAGTAAAAAAACCGCTTGTTTTTAAGCAGTCTTTATACTAACTCTAAAATACTTTTCAGATTATTAAATCTTGTTAAACGTGGTAAAATAAACTTTTCTCTGAAAAGATTAATCTTAAATTCAATTTGTGAG
>JANQLL010000081.1 GCA_028280605.1 Candidatus Gastranaerophilales bacterium | reverse complement strand
AGATAAATACAAGTTATGATTTAATTTTACTTAACTATTTCTGATATTGAATAAAATTAAATCATCACCTTCACCATTAATAACTCCATCATTGTTAGTGTCAAATTGAGCTAGGGCTTCAAATCCACCACCCCGTGTGTTACCAGGGGTATAGTCTCCAAATAATTCTGTGCCATTATCTATTATTCCATTTTCATTTCTGTCGTACACTAAAAAACCATCATCTGCTGATATCCAGCCTGTTCTTTTGGCAAAACCGTCTGCGGAAAGATCAAAATATATATTATTTTCTTTACCAATTGTCTTTACACCATCTCCATTAAGGTCTGTAGCTAAGGGACTAACAGTAAATAGCCCAGCCCCAAATGGATTCTTAATAAAAAGCTCAATAAGTTCAGAAAAAGATGTAAAGCTTTTTCCAAGTAGTCTTTGACTTCCATAAAGTGCTATTCCTATACCACTTCGAACATAATCTTTCCCTGAAAAAATAAATTCATCCTCAAGTCCTGATTTGCCTATATCAAATATATCTAAATGAGTATCCAGAGGATTAAAGGATTTTATTCTCAGAGGAGTGCGAACACCTAAGTGTTCTAAACCATGTGTACCAACAAGGTCATTAGCCCTTGTAAAGCTTATTAGCGGTGAATTGAACTCTTTATCTGAAAAATGATTAATATCTTCTTGACTAAAGCCTGGATTACTAAAACTTATTGTGGTTTTATCGTATTCTCTTCCTATTATTAAATGGAATATAGTCTTTAGCTTGAAATATAATAAAAGCAGCTAATATTAATAAAGAAAAGATTAATAAGTATAAAAATTTTTTATTTATCTTATTCAATGCAATCATCCTCTCTAGCTTTACAAATAATTTCTTTTTTGGTTGATGTTCTTGATTTGTACTCATTTGTAATTTCCTTTTTAATAAATTTTTTACATGACGTTTTTAAATTATTATTTTTACTTTTTTTATAGGATTTATTATGTATTCGTAAAATGAATTAACATTTGTACCAAAATCTTCTGCCATTTTTTTTGCAAGATCTTTTTTAGGAGGTGATACAATAGTTTTTTGAAAAATAAAATTTTCTATAATATTTACTAATTTTATTCCCTTTGTGATTTGACCTAAAGTTGCATTTAAACCATATTCCATGATAACAGTCAACTCCGCGACATCCTCATCAAAACCTTTTTCTGTTTTATAATATTCAACTTTTTCTGTCCAAAGTTTTTCTTTTGCTAAGTCACCAACTTTTTCTGAAATTGTTTTTTTATCTTGTTTTTTTGCTCTATCTCTTGTCATATTAAATACTCCTTATGATATAATATTAATTAATTAATCAATTTTAAAAAGGTAATATATGTTTAACTTAGTTGAATTAATATATACAGTGATAAAAACTATTATTGAATTCTTTTACTATAATAATAATTATAAAATTGTTATTATAATTATTTTAATACTTTTAGTTGTTTATGGATTAAGTTGTATAGTTTAAAACCCAACAATGACCCAAAACTTAAAATTGTATATATCAAAAGAATTTCATAAATATATCTCATTGTAAAAAATATTATATTAATAGAAAAAATTTCATTTTCAAAAGTATAATATCTACTTAAAAAAGCTACATGGATAAATACTATTTGCAAAAGACAAATAATTAAATGATAAAAAAGAATTTTAAATTTTATTTTTTTATGGATTAAATTCTTAAAAAGAGCTGAATACATTATAGCTATGATTAAAGTTGATATAAAGATTAAACATTGATAATAATCAAAAAATAATACTGTATTTAGCTCTTCTGGTTTTTTTACCCCAAGTATTGCGTTCAAGGTAAATGATAGTAATACAATGCAAATATACAAGATAAAGGGATACTTAAAAATTTTCATATTTATAAACTTCCTTTTAATAATCTTTTTACACAATGTTTTTATATTATTAAAAATTGGTGTCACAAAGGAGGTTCAGGTTAGGTATTTTTTTCATTTTTTATGCGCCTTGTAGTAAACTATTTACAAAAAACTGAATAAATGATATAAAAACTATCTGTATTTTATATTCCCAAATAAACAATTTTTTAAACATAATTTTGCTGAATTTTTTAAAATCTTAACATTATAAAAATAAATAAATGATTTGAAATATTGATGCTAATTGTAATATCGGGAATAAAAAAATATTGGATTATTGTAAAGATTTTATGCTGGATTTTAACAACTGTTACAAATATAATATTAAGGGTTATACTAAAGTTGTAAGTATAGCCCTTAACATAGTCTTTAGTTTTAAGATTTACCTTTTCAGCTCCTTTTAATGTATTAAGTTAAAGGAATACTGATCATTTAGACAATAATTTTGACGATTCATTCAAACCCATAAGAGCCGAATGAATCTCTTCAATTGATCCACCTTACTGCAAATCATCTCGAACTTTATCCGGGTCCCATTCTGCCCTTGCAAGTAAATATTGTACTCCATCAGGATTTTTATCGCCTATTGATTCTGCCAATT
>JANQLL010000075.1 GCA_028280605.1 Candidatus Gastranaerophilales bacterium | reverse complement strand
GGCATAGCGCCTTCAATGTTTTTTCAACTTCGTCAGAAAAAACTTTTCGGCGATACTTTACTGGAAATACCAAATGGTACAATAACAATGTTTTATTATGACTTTTTAATTCGATTAAATAACCGTATAAAAAATATATACTGTTACATAAATTAATAAGCCTGGCGATCTTGCTGCCAAGCTTATTAAAAACTCTTATTCTCCTACTTTGCACTATCTTTTAACGCAAATCCTTTATAATATCATCTATATCATCACGTACATTATCAACGTCATCTAGAATATCATCTATATCGTTTTTATGCACATCATCCAAAATATCCTCCAGATCATCAACTTCATCCTTAATATCATCACGGACATCTTTATCTTTTGATTTAGACAGTAAATCCTTGAGGTTGCTTCTCATATCAAGAAGGGTTTGATTTATACTACTTCTACTACTCTGCTTATTAAGCTCAGCCAATTCTTCGTTCACATGACCAAGCTCTTGACTCATACTTTTGTTGTTACTGTATTTATCAACACCCTTAATAGTGCTATTTACATTTTTATCATAACTATATTCATTAACACCTTTAGTGATACTATTTGCACTTTTGTTACGATTATATTTATTAACATCCTTAATGATATCATTTATATCCTTATGCACATCTTCAATATCATCAATAATATCATCCGGATCATCCTTATGTACATCTTTCAAAATATCTTCCAGATCATCTATTTCATCCTTAATATCATCACGAACATCTTTATTTTTCGATTTAGACAGCAAATCCTTAAGAGTGCTTCTCATATCAAGAAGAGTTTTATTTATACTACTACGGCTACTTTGCTTATCAAGCTCACCTAGTTTTCTACTTGCATCCTCAATATCTGATTTAACCGAATCAGATTTTTTGGCATCATCAGGCTTACTATCCGAATTACCATTTTGAGATCCAGGCTTCACATCCTGTTTCCCCGAAGACATTCCTGCATCACCAGCCTTAAACTTTTTTATATCATCCATAGTAATACGACCATCAGATTTATTCCGAGAATCATTTATATTATCCAATTTTTCTAATATAGATGCATTAGCCAAGAAATATGATGCAGCCTCACGCGCTTCCGCTGGCATAGATTTATCAGTAGATGCCTGCACCAAGACCCCAAAACCTAATACGCCATCTTTTTCAGACTTATCTATTGTTTCTATTTTATCAAAATGCTTTTCAAGTATATTTAAAGCCTTAGTCGTATCCATCTCTACTTTTTTATCCACAGGCTTAGGATCTGGCATAGCAGGTAAGTTAGGCTTAGACTTTGGCACCGGCTTTGATACAGGCTCGACTATCTCTTGAGAATTTTGAGCAGTCTTAATACTACCGGGCAAAGAACTAATATCCTTTGAGGCAACTTGCATTTTTGATAAATCATCGCAAATTAAGCCCTTTGATATTATTTTACCTGACACATCTGCCACATCATATGAAAGCCACCCATCTTGTATTTTATAATTTGTAGCCTTATAACCCTTTGCTTTCATACCTGCATCCAAAACATCAAGGCTTGAAGCTTCTTTTAATTTTATAGAGCTAGGATTACCCGAATCACAATTTGCTACAAATATTTTACCACCCTGATGAATAAGCATCTCCTGCTTACCATTCTTAGATGATTTATTTAATAATACATTACTTTCTTTACCAAATATCTTGGCAAAGTCAACTTTATTATTGTTTTTGGCTCCATACTCCCATACTATTTTATTAAATGCAGATCTACCATGTCCGCTTAACAAATCCATTCTTTCTGTTACATGCTTCTTGTCACCTATATTCTTAAAGGAGTCTTTACCACTCAATGTGTAACTTTTAAGAACATAAGAATCATCACCAAAGGATAAATCAGACATAAATGGATTTTTGTCAGAAACATTCTTTACAAACTGCTCTTCCGTTAATCGCTCCAGCTTTTCAGTCTTTGTATTATAACTATAAATATCAGAATTTAACGACTGAAACATCAACTTTTCATTACTAGCATAAAACCGTTCAAGACTTATTGAGTTACCCTTAATATTATCACCATCTATCATCTGATCCCAAATAGCATGATAGTCCCTATTATACCCTTTACCGGCTGCGGATGAACTTGTTGTTAACTTCATATAAGAAGCCATTGCATCGCCATCCATTTTCTTGCCACCATTATGCTGTGCGTATATTCTATTTAAAGCTGCCATCGAACTTTGGGCTGATGATATTGACATTGATTATTAACCTCTTATTACCATACACTTTTAATCACACTTACTCTTATTTAAATAAAAACATCAAATGATTAAATAATTACATAAAAAGTATATACTGTTACATGTATTAACAAAATAAAAGTAAAAAAACAGGATCAACTCCTGAAATCGCAGAAAATTAGATAAAGAGCTACTTAGCTTATACATACTCTTTATCTAACTTTTAAAAGTTTTATTTTAAAACTATCTGGTTACCAGCTATGACTATAACCTCTTGGATTACCGTTATCATTATTACCATAATAGTAATAATAAGAATTATCTACCGGATAATTACCATAATAAGATAAAGTTTGGTAATTATATTGATTTATAGGGTTTGGATTAAATTGCGCCAAACCAACTCGGTCACGACCTAATATAGCACTATAAGATGAAGAAACACCGGGCATTACATTCTCAGTAAAAGTCTGACCTGTCATCTGGAAAGAATTCCTAGAACCTAAATCAAATCCAACTATATCATTTCGCACTGTCTGAAATAAAAGATTATCTCCATTTGCATAATACCTGTTAGGAGATATCGAATTACCTCTTTGCTTGTCACCATCATACAATGTGTCCCAAGTATCAAATATACTTGTCCCTCTGGGAGATATCCTTAAGCCGTAATCAACCAACTCATCGGCTGTTGGATCTTTACCATATTTCTTCCGAAAAATATCGGCCAAAGCGTTAACTGAACTATTTGCATCTAAGTAAGACATTAAAAACTCCTTATCTCTCTTTTAGTTAGAATAATATATTAAAAATGTCAGTCCCATACCTTAGCGCAGATATGGGACCGTTTAGCTATTTATTATCCAAAAGTCTTGAATGATTTCTCAATGTTTTTATCAATAACTTTCTTAACTGCATCTATCTCTGTTTGGACCGCTGAGTGTTGAATCTCAATATTCTTCAACTCAACCTCTAATTTTTTATCTTTTGAGTGCAAGGCTGCTGATTCCGCTTCGTACATAGCTGCTGCAGCTTCATCATCCTCTGTGTATAGTCTATCATGCAATGCTGTATTAGATCTCCAGTCAACCACGCCAGTAGGAGGCTCTGGACTTTCGGGATTATTAATATACTGAAGATAAATCGAACCATTTCTTAAACCTTCTTCTAAAGCTGCTGGAGTTATACCCGTAGGAACCTCACCATTATTAGCTGCATATAAAGCTTTCAAGTTTACTAGCGACAAGTTTGCACCTGACATAGCCTGATCTGAGCCATCTACTCGAACTTGTAGATTTCTGTTACTCATCTTATCTGAGAACAATTTGGCTATTCTCTCTGACTGTGTTGCTAAACCTAATCTTGCCTGGTTAATCTGTTGACCTCTAAACTCAATATCACTTTTTCTTGCGAATAACATTAAATATCTTGAAGTACTTGCAGCTAAACCCATACTATAACTCCTTTTATTATTAAAACCTTACACACATTTCATTTTATTTTATTCTCACTTGCTCTTGTTTATATAAAAACAAAAAATATTAATAAAGTACATAAAAAATATATACTGTAACATGTCTTAATAAAACATGCTAACATGCAATAATAAAAGGATTTTAACACCCATCAATAAAAAAACAAGTTATTTACTCTAAAGAACAAGCAACCTACAATTCAATAATATTATAAATTCTCAAAATCTCTTTGTTTATCATACAATGTATAGAATATATATTGTATATATTACCTAAAACCGCCAGAATTCTCAAAGATATATCTACTCATACAGAGAGCCATATTCTTCAAAGAGCAAATACCTTTTTGCCTATCAAAAACACCTATACTAGCCAATTTATTCCTTACGGTTTCATTCAAATCTTCCGGCAAAATATATAATGAACACGACATATCACACTCTTTATTACCAAAAGGACAAGTTTTATCTACATTATCCAACTTTCATTTCTCCCCATTAATTAAAATATTAATATAATCAAGCTCATCTTCTTTTGTTTTTAACTTATTGTTAATTTTAGCTTTCAATATTCCTCTTAAAATCCTACTAAATTCAGGTCCGGGTTTTAACCCTAACCTTATAAGGTCATTACCATTTACTGAAATTTTAGCATTTTTCAGCTCTGTCAGAAATAACTCTATACAACCAACCACATTACTACCTTTAAATTTTATTAAATTAACCACCAAAGCTTCATTACAATACCCCCCTAAAAACTCATATATTTCAAAATTAGATTCAAAACCTCTCAAATCTTGTAACTTGTGCCACAATTCACAAGACTGAAGGATAATCTTTGACTCTTTAACACTTAAATATAACCTGTTTGCTATATCAGCAATTCTAGCTTTATCTAAGTCAATAATTAACAATGATAAATAAATAAGCCAGATATTATCAATTTTTTCCAGATAGTTAAGATGATCATTTATACAAATTTCAGCTTCTTCACCCAGGTTATTAAGTACTTCATCAATAATAATATTTTTTTCTATCAGATAATATAAACGCCTCTCAACAAAATTTGTAAAGACACTGGCCCTATTCAAATTAAAAGTCTGTTTAAGTTCCGACTTAATCCTCTTCCCGCACAACCCGTCAAAAAGTCCTGAATCAAGACATGATTTTTCTAAAAAGTTCGTACTTTTATCAGATTCACAGTCAAAACGCATACCAAACTTTAATGCCCTAATTACCCTGGTAGGATCATCTACATAACTTACAGGATGAAGAACCCTTATAACCTTAGCATTTAAATCTTGATAACCACCCAGATAATCAATCAACTTACAAAAAGTCTCCTCATTCAAAGACATAGCCATAGAGTTAATAGTGAAATCACGCCTAATTACATCATCATAAAGCTCGCATCCTATTTCTATTATTCGAGGTAAAGCCGCCGGATAATCATAGGCCTCTTTTCTTGTACTGGCAAAGTCAACTTTTATTTCATTATCATCGATTAAAAACGTGACTTTTGCGGTTTCAAAATCCTCATGTAAACTATTGATAATACATGTATCAGGATATTGAACCATTAATAAATGAGCAAAATCAATAGCATTTCCCTGAACAGTTATATCTATGTCAAAACTTTTTCTACCAATTATCAAATCTCTAACAATACCACCAATCAAAAAAATTGGAATATTATTAGCGTCTGCCACCTTTGAACATTTTTTGAACAAGTTTTGAACAGGGTTCTCTACAACCTGTTTAAACTCCTCTATCAAATAAATATCTTCAAGTTTATTTTTTTTAGATAATATAGCAAGTTTATCTATACTATCATTACCATCATCAAGCCAAACAACCTCTTTCACTTTAGAACCTAAGATTTTATTTAAATGTTTTTGTGTAGATAAATCGTCAAAGGCAACAATTTTTGAGGTACAGCTAGTTATTAATCTTATACACTTATCTTTTATATCAAATTTTAATACCCTATCTGAATCAGGCTTTAAAACATACCCTAAAATATTATTATCCGCATCTTTTACACCCAGGCAAAAATCAAATGAAGCCAGAAGAATGCTACATTCTTCCAAACTGGAGCTATCGCTAACCCAAATCACATTCTTAATTTCATAAAAAGCTTGCATAATCCCCAAGACGACTAAATTGATTACAAAATCAATTATTTTTTAACATAAAATGATCCCATAACTTGTTTATAACTAGCGCATTCTCGCTCTAGCCCTTTAACCTTCATTATCAATTTTTTATTTTCATTGATTAATTTATCTACCTGAGCCGCCAAAAATTCATTATCCCGTTGCAGTTTACCTGTACTTATAACAGATTCAAATACATCAGATTGAACCAACTGATCCGCTACATTCTTAGAGATCTTATCAGACAAAGATTTTGCCAATAAGTCAAAAGTATTTGTTGCAACATCGACAGCCAAACTGTTTGAAGCAGAGCTATTCCCCTGAGGATAACTACCGGAATGATCTATAGGCGTTATACCTTGAGAAATATCCTGCAAGTCCTTGTTTAAATATTCTCTTATGTATTTATCATTATTGCCTTGCTTCTTTAAATCAATGCCCTCACTTAATTTTGACACAGCAAACTCATCAAAATAAACTATTTCTTGCTCATCTTCATAAATCGGATCTATATTCCAATTTATCAAATAATTACATAAGATCTCCATATCAAGGTAATAATCTTGAGTTTCCAGATTTTCTTTTACTTGTTCTATAGTTAACATTTCAACACCAATCAAAATTAAGGTCTAATATCATTATATAAAAAAAAGCATATCAACTAAAAGTTTTTGACATTTTCTTATCATTTATTAAAAAAAAGAGGAGCAATCGCTCCCCCTAATCCCCTAAGATATCACATTATCGTTCTTTTTTTTATGTTATTTTGTATTCCTTCAGCCAAATCACTTCGACCGCTTTTTTCATAAATCTTTGCCATCTTCTCTAAAAATTTATTATTATCAATATTTATACTCTCAGAATTCCTACTTGTCATTTTTGGCTTGCCAGGAATATTTTCAGCCTGCTGTACCTTTTTCCTGACAGTAGACTTTTGGGCCTGAACTTGCTGCCTTCTTACACCAGGATACTTTTGTGCCTTACTTGGCTTACTACCGGGGGGTAACTGACTATTTTGATACTCATTCAACCCATATTGAGTAAAAGAACTATACCCGCCCTTCTTAGAAGCCTTTCTCTCATAGCCGGAGTCAGGTGTACTGGTAGCCGCATACTTATCATTCATAGATTTTAGTAATGCCAATTCTCTTTCTCTCATGTCATCATTCGTCAAATCTATGGTGTACTTAGGTTGTTTCCTAAAGAATAACTTATAACTTGCCACAATAATAAAAGCCAATATTAAAAATCTCAAACCCCAATCAAAGATATCCAAAGAAAACAACTTGCTAAATACACCTTCATCAGACATAACAGACATTCTTGAAGGAGCCGACATATTGTTACTTCTGGATTGAGACGGGTAATTATCTCTATTATTCAAATAATTAACACCCTGATAATTTTCTTGATTATAATTATTCTTATTTTGATTACCTGTATAACCAGCACTCACTTGACTATTAGCGTTTTGAACAGCCTGGTTATTAACCGTATCAACCACAGGTCTATTTACAGATTTTTTATTAACTTCCTTATTATTTTCTTTCGGTCTATTAACAGGTTGTGAGGTTTTAACGATTTTACGCTCAGGTTTTACACTTCTATTAACTTGCTCCACTACCATCCTGTCAACAGGTGGCTCCTGAAGTTTAACCGGTTCAACAACCCCTGGAGAACCCAAATCATAATTAGCACGACTTTTAAATCCAGACTGCTTGTATCCAGAGCCACTTTGATTGTTATAATAAACAGGCTCTGAATAATCAATCTCTTTATTCAAACCTTCAAAGACCGAAAAGCCCCTTCTGGAATCAATAACTATATTACTGCGTGAAATTCTCTCACCCTCAATGAATACCTTTACCCTATTATTAGAAACAGGCTGAACTATTACATGGTCAACACCCAATGCATTGTTGTATACAGTATTAACAAATTTAGATGCCTTTACATTTTTTATATCAATAACAATTTTGTTCTCTGATGCAGTTATTTTATTAAAAGGCACTTCCCTATCTGTTTTAATAAGAATTTTATAAGTCCCGTTTTTTTGAGGGGTTATTGCTATTTTAGATAATATAGCCCTCTCAAATATTGCAAGACAAGGATTTATAAAATTCAGCGCCAACACACTCGTCAAAAATGTAATTGACAGAATTTTCCTCTTGACCATTTACCCATCACTCCTCAACACTATTTAATCCCAGTCTGTTTTTACTTCCCATTAATAAGTTAATTCTACAGAAATATAAAAATATAAAAAAATAAAAATATTTGAATACTACATTTAGATTAACTTTTAAGACAACCAAAAACATCGACCACCAGGTTTAATATTTTATATTAACCAGATGGTTAACATTATGAAAATTAAAAAATTATTAATTTAAATACTCAAAATTGTAAAATATAAATATTTTTTGATTTAATAACAACAGTAGTTGGAATTTAAACATCAAAGGGGAGTAATACAATGAAGATAGACTACAATTTTACCGGTAATAAATATCCTCTACAGTCTAACAAATCAGAGCAACCGGATGTCCCCTTTCCATCCAAAATCGGTGAAGCATACTTTAACATTAAAAATGACGTTGTCGAATTAAAACCTCAATTAAAAGTTAGCCTTATAAGACGATTAACCGGATGCCTTACCGATGAACAAATAGATATTATTAATGAATATCGTATTTTACCAAAAAATACTAAAATCGTAAGATCTCCTTTTTTTACAAGATTTTGCCTGGCTCCTACAGGTTATTTTGTTAAGCCCGGAATGGAAACAATACCGGATGACCTTATGGCAAAAAAAACTTTTTTTGGAACTGTTGCATTTGTCAGAGTACGTAAAAAATAAAAAAATAACATAATATAAACCCCACCTTAATCTAATTTTCCTTTTGTTGAGAATTTCTTGGACTTCTGATCATATCATCAAAACTTATCCCCAGTCTTTATTTAACTCAAAAACAACAACACAGGATAAAAATTCAACATAATCATTTTGCCTCCTAAAATAAGCCTTCCCAAGACCTGCCCCTGGCAATATACCAGTTGCATTGTCTACAAAATCAGCTCCTTTAGTTGTCAATAAAATAAAAGCCGAAAACAAAGATATATACCCGGCTCTAAAAAAAATAAAAGAACTGGCAAAACAAGGTATTCCAATATATACAGCAGGAGGGAATGAAAGCTTTGACAACTTTAATCCTTTCGGCTGTGTAAAAGGCGTTTACTCAATTGGAGCAACTGATGTTAATGGAGATATAGAAGCATATTCAGCTAAAAGTTCTCTTACAGGCAAATATAAGCAAGGAACCTTCAATGTAACCTACTCTAATCAGGGCGAAATTAAATTACACGTAAATGACTCAAGCCCAATAAAAATATCTAGCTCTATCTGCACTTTCGATAAAAACTTTTCAAAAGAAATCAGCGGCAAAACTTATGATGATAAATCCTACAATGAAATAAATCTAGAGTACGACCTATATGATTTAAACGAAATCTTTTCTGCCCTAAAGGAATATTACCAATATCAGTATAAGAATAATAAAGATTATTATAGAGAGCTGCCAGACTTAAGATTTGATACAAAGGAAGCTGTACTAAATAAAGGTAAATTTTTCTTAAAAGAAGCTGATGATATAAATAAAATTTACCCGGATTAAAACTAAATAGTAAAATACACAGTTAATCATAGAACTCTGGATTTGTATAAGTTTAAATAAATGTAAATATTCACACCAATTTTATTCATATTCAATATGTTTTTACTTATTATTAATGTAAATTTATAAAATCAATAGATTGGAAAACAGGTATGCAACTAAATTCCTTCAATAAAGCCATACAAGCACAACCTGGCAAACAATCAAATAGTAGAGTTAAATTTGCAAGCAATAATAAAGAATATAAGCCCGATAGTATTGAACAGAACACACATGGAGGTCCTGCACTGGCATCCTTTTTTCTCCCCGGTCTTGGTCAATTCATGAATGGACAAACCGCTAAAGGCATTGCCCACATGGCTTCTGAGTTTATTTCAGATGCAATGTGGATAATAGGAACCACTGCATTACTCCGAGACAAAAAAAATGCTGTTAGTAGAACTCAAGCCGCTATCGGAGGGCTGGGAATAATTGCTACAAGAATTATATCAACAGTTGATGCATACAGAGAACCTAATAAAACATAAAACATAAATATAGATATTCCAACTCATTTTATTTATATTTCATATATTTTTATTTATTATAACTATTAATCTATAAAAGCTAATGGATTGGTAAATAAGTATGCAAGTAAATCAATACAATAGAGCAATACAATTACAATCTGCCAATAATACTGGGATTAAATTTACAGGAACACAGAAACTCCCCGGTCTTCGTCACTTCAAAAATGGAGAAAAGAAAAAAGGGATAATTTATATGTCTATATACACCACAATGTCCGCTCTGTGCTGGTTAAGTCTTTGGCCTTTATTGAAAGGAAAGGAGACTCTTGGCACGTTACTACTGTGTACTGGCGTTACAGGAGCCATTGCTACAGCATTTATATCTGCCCTGGATGGTCATAAAACACAAAGCAAAAAATAAAAAATGTTACAAAAAACAGAGCAAAAGGTTGATATATTGTCATAAATATGTGACAATATGTTCATGATAAATGAAGTTTATAAGTTAAAAATTTATTCTACAGAGTCAAACAAGGAACCTTTCACACTTTGGCTCAACTCTCTCGAAAAACCAGACAGAGCAAAAGTAAGAGCAAGGCTTGACAGGATTATCGTTGGCAACTTTGGAGAATATAAACATATTTATCAAGAAATTTACGAGCTAAAATTCAAAAGCAACTCTGGATTTAGGGTGTACTACGCTATAGATGGAGATAAAATAATTCTTCTATTAAGTGGCGGAAACAAAAGCACTCAAAGCAGGGATATAAAAAAGGCCAAAGAGTATTGGAATAATTACAATGCAAGAAAGGCTGGTGAATAAAATGAGAAATTATCAAGACGCATTAATAGAATCACTAAAAGACCCGGAAGAAGCTGAAGCATACCTAAACGCTTCTCTCGAAGCTTACATGGATGATAACGACGCTCAAGCATTAATGCTTGCCCTCGAACATCTTGCAAGAGCTAAATATTCAATAACAGAATTAGCTGAAAAAGCAGGGGTTAAAAGACAACATCTTTACAAAATATTCGACAATGAATCAATCCCCGGCTTTAATGTAATATTCAGTATTATTAATTCATTAGGTTTTACTATTGAAGTAAAAAGAAAATCCAAATCTGCTTAATATCAATAATTAGTATTACAAATAAACCTAATACTAATCCTCGTCAGTAATTCCCTCACCGAGACATGCCTTTAAAACCTTATCCTGCCAACCCGGCGCCTTTTCTATATAATAATCAGCACCACGATTCAAACATCTTGCCTTATACTCATTCTTAGAGAACGCTGTCATCACAACAATCTTAGTGTTTAACTTGCACAACAGCGAAAGCTTCTTAATCTCATCAAGAAGAATAAACCCCTCACGCTCGGTGGGGATAAATAAATCCATAACAACAAGCTTATAATCCTGCTTCTTATATTTATCAATAGAATCATATATTTCTTTAGAAATAGTCACATTAAAGCCTTGCTGAGACAACAACCGATCCAGCTGATAAGTAATAACACCAAGATCGTCAACTACTAATATAAAATCACCTTGATTAATACCATTTTCTGCAGACATAAATACATCCTTACTACTTAGCGGCTAAACAAGACTCCATTATTTTCTTCTGCCATCCGGGAGCCTTTTCTATATAAAAACTAGCACCCTTTTTTATGCATTTCTCTCTATTTTCAACCTTAGTGGATGCAGTCATAACTATTATTTTAGTCTCTTGCTGATTTATAACAGACATCTTCTTCAATTCATCCAACAATATAAAACCCTCTTTTTCCGTTGGAATAAACAAATCTATTACAGCAAAGTCAAACTTGTCAGCTCGAAACTTATCAATAGCGTCATAAATCTCCTGAGAAATTACAACATTAAACCCCATCTTCTTAAAGATAACATCTAACTGATAAGCAATTATTCCCATATCATCAACAACAAGAACCTTCTTGCCCTTATCAGGCAAATTACTTTCAGCCTTGTTAGTGATACTAACATCTGTATTATTCTGACTTGCAAGCAATGTATTAAACTTAGACTCTATTTTAGCCAAAGCCTTGTTCAAATCTATAGAAGTAACCTCATCAGGCGGTATTAAATCAGCCAGACTAAATATCTTTTGTACAAAAACCTTATCTATTTCAATGTTCATTTTATCTGTAGGCATATTCACCCTTAATATATTTTTGTTACAGAATCTATTTTACCTTTTTATTGAAATTATTACCAGATCTGCCACCATTTTTTTTTCAATTTTTTATTTTTTCTGGTTTGCAAAGTGGATTTTAATATATTATAAACAGCTTTTTCGTCCAGGTCAAAATGAAGTTCCAGCTGATCTATATAACTATCGAGAGATTTTTTGGCATTCTGAGTCCTTTGATAAGAGTTATCTTTAAAGTCTTTTTCTGCATTGACACCCATAACCAAGCATCTCCTTCATAAGCTTATTATAGTTTTAAATATATATTTTAAATCATCTTTTTTCATTAGAAAAAAGTTTAAAAATTAAATTTTCAAATTACTAAATAATAAAAGTAAATTACCCTGAAATATATTACAAAACTCCCCTTTTATCCTATTTTTAATTCAACAAAAATACGCTACGATAAAACACGTGAACTTAGTAAAAATAACAATATTTTTTTATAAGTTTAAAAATTAGCAACGAATAAACAGGTAAAAATGACCAAAGAAAGCATAAAAGTAGAAACTTTTAACAACAAAAAAATCTATGTTAAAAACGACATTGTGCAAGATAAAACCTGCCCGAATTGCAAAGTGCTGGTAACAGACCCCAAAGCATTTTGCGAATGCGGTTTCTACTTGAAAGCAAATCAAAACAGCAAAAAATTTGCAATATTAATACCTGTATGGATACTATCATTCTTTCTTTCACTAATATTAATAATAAACCTGGCCGGACTAAAAAATATAGTAGTAAGCCATTTAAAAGACCCCACAATAACAACAAGGTCATTATCCCCACTTAACATACAAGTGATAAACAATATAAAAAACAAAAATTACCGCAAGTACATACAAAATGCTTTTGTGTCTCATGATCAGACCAATAAGCTAATCGTAATAATAAAACCAAACTATTGGAATATACTATCAAAAGACGACAAACAAAGCCTACAAAAATCGATTTTGAAAAGCTGGCAAAAAGTTTATAAAGCAAATACAAAAATACCAAATTCCAACGCTATAGTAGAGTTTTCAAACAAATAATCTCCAAAAGGGTACATAAATGGAACAAAATAAAAATAGGTGACGTCAGTCACCTTTAATTCTTTGGAGTTTACCTACCTTTAACTGTGTTTCCTTTACCCACTATTATAAAGTATTTTTTCAGATCAAAATTGCTTGTTTTTATAATTGTTTAACATTACTTAATAAATAAAAGATTGGAGAATACAAACCAATCTTTTATTTATTTTATTTTTTTATACAATATCATTAAGTAAGGAATAAAAAAAATCTTTCAAATTCATTTAAAGAGGAGATAAACATGCCGGAAAACAAAAAAACAATAATGTCAGGAATGAGACCCACAGGCAAACTTCATATAGGTCACTATATGGGAGTACTAAAAAACTGGGTCGAACTTCAAAACGACTATGACTGCTACTATGCAATAGCAGACTGGCATGCTCTCACTACAAAGTATGATGAAACAGAAGAATTAAATAAACACATTATAGATGTTGCAACAGACTGGATAGCAAGCGGTATTAACCCAGAAGAATCTACAATCTACGTACAATCATTAATTCCTCAAATCGCGGAACTTCATGTTTATCTGAGCATGATAACCCCTCATAACTGGGTTGAAAGAGACCCTGCCCTCAAGGATATGGTTCAAATACTCAACAAAAAAACAGATGAGCAAGAACCTAAAGAACCTGCACAATCAGGGGTTGTTACTTATGGGCTCCTGGGATACCCTGTATTACAAAGCGCAGATATTATGATATTCAACGCATCTCTAGTACCTGTAGGTAAGGACCAAGTTGCTCACCTGGAATTATCCAGGGACATAGCCAGAAAATTCAACTATATCTATAAAACTGATTACTTCAATGAACCACAGCCCAAATTAACACATGCCCCGCTATTAAAAGGCATAGACGGACAAAAAATGGGCAAATCCTTTAATAACGACATTAAATTATCAGATACTGATAAAATAACAACTAAAAAAATAATGAGAGCAATAACAGACAGGTCCAGAATTAAAAGAACAGACCCAGGACACCCTGATGAATGCGAAGTTGTTTATGAATATTATTCAGTATTTGCGGACGAAGACATCAAAGACACAGTAAGAAAAGAATGCAGTGCAGGAACCAGAGGCTGTAAAGACTGTAAAATAGAACTTGCAAACCTATTAAATGATCACTTTAAAGATATAAGGGCAAAACGACTAGAGCTTGAGCAAGACACAGACTACATTAAACAAGTAATTTCAGAAGGCAGCAAAAAAGCAAAACAAAGAGCCGCTGAGGTTCTTGAAGAGGTTAAAGATGTAATGAAGCTTTATAAGATTTAATCAATACCTCTGATTAAATCACAAAGCTTTACATCATCAAGCTTTTTAGTTTTCTTGATAGCAGTTTTAACCCTTTGCTTAGGATTTCTATTTTTTAGTTCATTTAAGCCAATAACAGTGTTATCATTGTTATCAAGGAAAAGCATTTTTTTTAGAGCTTTAAATATAAACATCTGTATTACCCCCTAATTTTATTGAATATGATGACAAACTTAACCGATTTAACAGAAAAAGCATATAATTTATTAAATAAAAGCCTTGACTACAATAGCATTATGGAACATTTACAGTCAGATGACTTAATAAACATAAGCCTGGCTCTTTTAAACATAGATATAATAGAGGATCAAGAACATTTAATAATTTTAATCGACCTTCTTAACAGTTCTGACTCAAGAATTAGAGAACTTACCTCCTCTGTTTTAAAAAAGTTATCAACCGGTCATGAACATCATATATTTTTTAACAAAGAAAAAACAATAAATATTTTAATAAACCAAATAACAGACAAAAACCCCAAGGTCTGCAAAAATATTATAAATATACTAGGGGTTATTAACAATAAACAACTAGTTATAAATAATTTGGTCGACAACCTAAAAAACGAAAAAGAAACTTACAGTTTATACTGGCATTTAGAGGCATTGCAAGAAATCGCAGCCCATTTAGATCTAAATGACACAACCTGGGATGATGTATTTAATATTTTAGAAGAGTATTCAATACATGAAGAATACCCGATAAGAGAACAAATAAGTTATATAATAAAAAAACTAAATAAAATTATTAAAAATAATAATAAAGTAAATAGCATTAAGGAAAAATTATCGGAAGATCCTAACTTTTACGTAAGATTTGCCCTGAAATAAAATTTGAATAATTGAAATTAAAGATATAATCAGTTAAAATAAATATAATATTTAGCAATTACGGGAATAAATAAACATGCCAGAGCTCAGAATGATCGCTTACAAGATAAAAGGGTACTCAAATGAAGAAGAAATGGATAACATACCAGTTGACTTCTTCAAGTCAATTGCAGTTACAAACTTCTCTGAACTATGGTATCCCAATTCAGATACAAAAACAGATACAAATTCATATAAAAATATCAGTAATTTTAAACAAGCTGATAGCTCAAGATGTGATAACAATACTATTTATCATGGCTACTTTATAGAAACAAATAAAGAAGATTCAATAAAATTAATAGATTATAACGAAGGTAGCGAAGAGGATCACAAACTCCCGGAAGGTAAAGGCCAAAGAAAGACTTGGGAATTTACTGTAGCACCAAAACATAATATTTTAATATTAGAAAATAAAGATAGGGGTACTGAAAATAAACTTACCCAGTACTTAAACAGCTATACACTAATTTGGAACAAAGTAAATGAAGAGAAAAAGATTGACACAATAGAGATACAAGCAGTACCTAAAGAAGATGATCCCAGTGGCTGGTTAAGAAAAAATCCTAACCTAGGGAGCTTCGAAGCTAAACTAAATGCTAGGTCCATCCAAAATAGATACGGATTACTAAAGTCGGATCTATTTGAAGGCCTAGGTGAACAAGTACAAGATTTAACAATAAAAATAGAAATATCCGCAAGTAAACGCGGCAAAGAACTGCCTGAAATGCTAGTAACGAACCTTGCAGACTTCCTTGAAAAGGTTGATAAAGACAATTTATATCAATCCAATGTCAAACCAGTCAGTGCAGGTAAACGATCAAGAAGGCCGACAAAACTTCTTGATGCACTAGAAACAAAAGATGTTTACGTAGAAAAAGAAGAAGACAGGTATCAAGAGTTCATAGATTTTACAATTGAATCAATAGAAAATCTTGAAGGTGACGATAATGGATGCTAAAAAACAAGCCCAAATATCAAACATGGTTATGAACAGCCTGTTTTATTTATGGCCTTTTATCTTAAGTATAATAATGTATACAATAATAGCTAACTTTATCACATTTGATATAACAAAAGCGACAGTAAGACCAACTATAATGGCAGCTTTAGCTGGCTATAGTTTCACTGCAGCATTTTTCCTAATTGCACTCCCAAGAAGCGGCTATCTAAAAACTATTGATAAAAAAAATCTAACATTAAAATACGCTCTTACTATGGTAATTCCTGCAATTACAGGAATATTAAATTTAACACTCACAGCGATTATTGAACAAAAAAACATCGCAACAATTGCAAGCTTTACTGACTACCTATTTTTCACAACTATTACATATTTTTTCTGGTCACTCTTTATACTACTAAGCATATTAAAACAATATAGAAATTCTCTTGAGTAGTGGACTAGTCTCATTTCTAAAAATATTATACAAATGTTGTCTATTTATACCTGAAATCTTTGAATATTCTGTAATAGATTGTCTTGATCTAATTATAAGCTCTATATTCTTAAAAAAAACTTCAGTATCATAGTCCTCAAAAAATAATTCTAAAGAAGCATTCAAGTAAGCCTCGGCTTCAGCAGGATCTTTCAATTTCCCAATAATATAATCATCTGTATCTCTATTTATCATAAGTATTCTCTATAATTTTGTATCATAGACACATTGTCGTCTACAATAGACAAAAATTCAACTCTATAAATAATAAATTTACAAAAAACTAATGCATTAGCAGACACAAACGCTCATATTTTTTTAATATTCAGTGTCAAGCCGCATCTATCTCAATATATTCATGCGTTGATGGCTCCGGAACAGGCAGACCATCCTCAATCAACCCTTTAATATGCATCTCCAGAGCTTTTTTCATACTTTGAACAGTCTCTTCAATTGTATCGCCAGTAGCTATACATCCATCTACATCAGGTGAATATGCACTATAATTATTACCAGCTTGTTCGATTATAATTAAATATTTTTGCATATTGATTCTCCTACATTTTGAGAGCCGGTTTCATTTCAAACCAGCCTGTTTTAATATACTATTAAGCGTTTTCTTTGCAATGTCAGCACTCAGCTTTCCTGCGATTGTCACTTTTCCTTTTTTAACATGGTGCTTATATTGCCTATGACTTCCTTCTTGATTAACCAAGAACCATCCGTCTTTTTTTTATCAATGTTATTATATCTCTTACGTTCATGTATTTTTCTTCTTGTATTAGCTTTATGCTATTTAGTATACCAATTCAAGTACAAAAAGTTAAGCCATAACGCCTTTAAGATTTATTACAAAATCGACATTTCACCATTAACAGAGCCTGCGCTTTTTATTTAGAACTCAGGGATCACCCCTATAAGGCTATTTAGATTGATACACCAAGCCTGCCTTGAGTTTGCTTATACTTACCAGGCTCTCTTTCAACTTTTTGGATTTCATCTTTTACCACATTATTTCCTTCAGTATAGTCAAAAAACACCCTCTTTAAAAAAGCTTTTTTCTTAAGTGGCACCCATTTGGACAAATGCTCTGGCTCATATTGTTTTAAATCTCTTTCTAATTCATTTAGCCTTTTTTCATTATTATAAAAGTCACTCCTTGTAGCTACAATCCTTCCTGCCTCTTTTAAGCCTATCACAGTACCAACACCTCCGGCAGTAAAGCTGGGTTCCTTATTTATTTTTAACAAAGTATTATTTATTTGATAAGAGTTTAATTTCATACAACCAGGTCCTTTACATCAAGAGACTCTATTACCAACACAAACTCGCTAGGTCATATAGAAATGGATCATCCTCCTTATGCCTTTCTTTATCACCATCTGTACCATCGTTATCACAATCACTATCAGAACACACCACATCATTACAACCTTTAATTAAATTAGCAGATGCCTTGTGCCCAAAATAACCACCAATAGCCCCACCAATAGCAGTACCAACAACAGGACAAACCGCACTTCCAATAAACGAACCGATACCACCATACAAAGCCTCACCAGCCAGGTTAGAACTTGCTCCTGCTAAATTACCTGCAACAGCCTTAACATTATCCCCGTCCCTATAGACACTTTGGGAGGATTTCAATCTTCTTTTGAGTTTGATTAAACAACTCCTACTATTATAGTTTCGCCCTAAAAAGTTAAAAAATGGATCAGGATCATGTATCCCTCTTTCATTTATTTTTTTAAATACCTTTAACCCCCTACGACCTAATGACTCCTTAGAGAAATGATAATTAGAATACTCCTCCTCCGTCTCTATATACATTTTGTCACCCAATACGGTTTTCATCTGACTGTCAGAATACTCATTTTTATGATTATTATAAAAACTAAAAGCATCTCTTACCTCAGGGGAACCTTTAAACGAGGCTTGTTTTTTTACAACTTTATTGGTTTTATAGGCACCTTCAATTTTACTTGACATTTCTTTGAGTGCGTTAAATGACTTAACTCCAATATCTTTTTTTATGTCATCTCCTCTCATGTTAATTTCTTCATTGAGTTTTGAAAGAAATATCTTTCCAAATCTTGGATTCACTAAATCCCTAACAATTTTAACAAATAAAACCAAGATTTTCTTTCTTATTTATCTGTAATTTATGCATAGTCAAATTTGGTGTCATTGATTTAATTAACATTCTCTCTTTCTCCCTTGAATAATGATACGATTTATTTTAATATTCTATTTAAAAGACAGTATATTATAAAATACTTAAGCGAGGTTCAATTGTAACAAAATATTATCAATTGTTTTTTTTAATTGCAAACATAAAGCATTCTAACTATGTAAATAAAAAATAAAAACAAAATAAATTACCCATCAAAAAAATTTTTTTTCAGTCCAGTAAAGAAATATTACAAAAATAACATTTCACCATTAACAGAGCCTGCGATATTTTCTAAAAAATGCTATAATATATATTAAAGATATAAATATTAATCAATTACATCTTTTAAATAAAAATCAAAAAGGAAAACATTGGGCTATGAGGCTGACACCGCACATTACAACTTTAATACTCATCATCTGGAATACAGTAGTATTCCTATGCTCAATTATTCCATTTAATAACACTAAAGAAAAGAAAAACCTTATCCCTCGAGTATTCAAGGCTATTTACAAGACTTTAATTATTACTTATAATATTCTAAAAGAATTTACAAATAAAATATTATTAAAAACAAAAAATAATAATGCTGCCCAAATTACGGCAGCATCAAAAAACATATATAAAAATAAAAAATCTGCATCAAGCAGATCAAATAACAATAACACATTAACAAAAATAGCGCTAAAAAGTGCAAACATCTTACAACAAAAGAAATTAAAGGATGCGCAAGCCACGCAAATTTTAATTTCTAAACACTACTTTTCCTGCCTAGAGGATAAGTGTGCCTTTTTATACCCCCTTTACCATTGCAGTCTATATAATCTTTAATTTTTACATCACATATAATTGAATATTTTTTTTGACTTCTTTAAAGGCTAAAAGAGCAGGCTTTACAATGCATAAATTTATTTGAAATTTTCATACAATAAAAAAAGCGGCGAAAGCCGCTTAAATTAATTAAGTGAGATGATTAATTTATTATTGTTTATTAAATCTTTCCTAATAAACTTGGCTGTATAGCCCTAGCACTAGCTGATATAGAAGCCTGCAATGCAGTCTCCTGAAATTTAATCTCAGAAATAACCTTAGCAAGGTCAATATCCTCACTCGCCGATAAGAACTTTGTATAAGTAAGTTCATCATCAATAAGTTTATTCTTGGTCAACTCAAGCCTGGTCAACCTTCCGCCAAGCTCAGCCTGAACATTAAGCAGGTTCTCCGAATCTCCGTCAAGTTCATCCAGCTGTTCCCTAATATTATCCTGAAAAGGAGTGTCAGACCTCAATTCTTTACTTATAGTCTTAAGGGTGTTCAATAACCCATGTTGCAGGGGAGGATCAGAACTCAAGTCATATTGACCAAAAACCCTATCAGCAACCATATTGATAGGCATAGTTACATTCTGGCTAATTTCAACATTCCTCTCAAAATTCCCATCATACTTAGTACCCTTATATATAAGGTTCTCACCATCAATATCATAAGGTTCACGATCTGTAATCTTTCCGCCAAATAAAAACTTGGAGTTATATCTGGTATTACCCAAATCAACAATTCTGTTGACCAACTGGTCCATTTCATTAGCAATATCTTTCATCTGTCTAGATCCAAGCGTTGTATTAGAAGCCTGAACCGTAAGTTCCTTAGCTCTATGCACAACATCAACAGCGTTTAAAACAGACTGATCAGCAATATTCAATTCAGCAGTGGCATAATCAATATTAGTCTTAAATGTCTCAATAGAGCCCAAAACCTTTTTATTGAACATTATATTCATAGAAGCAACAGTATCATCAGAGGGTTTATTAACCGTCTTACCCGATGCCAACTGCTCATTCAACTCATTAAACCTGGATCTATTTACAAGAAGATTGTCTATAATATTATCATTAAGCAATCTGTCCGTTATTCTTGTATAAACCATATCTCACTTATCCCTTATTATTAAACCATATTAATTATAGTCTCTAAAGACTTACTAACAGTGTTCAAAACCTTAGCAGAAGCCTCATAGGCTCTTTGATACTTAAGCAGATCAGTTAACTCTTCATCAAGGTTAACACCCATGATAGATTCACGTTTTGTCTTAATATTCTTCATTATGGCGTCCTGAGCCTCATAACTCTGTTTAATACTGCTGGACTCAATCCCAATCTTACCAACCACAGAGCTCAAAAAGTCCTCGAACGTTGCATTCTCCAACTCAGAGTTATATTCATTCCTTAACTGAGCAATAGCAAGAGCATTACTTCCATCACCCTTCTCAAGTGAGTTGTCTGACTGAGCCGCAGCTATCTTAAATACATCTTTTACAATATCTTTATTAACTGTAATACTGGCAGCTGTTATATCTGCAACATCTCCAGCCCCATCAACAAAGATATTTTCAGGCAATTCATCGGGGTTATTAACAGGGTCACTAAGCCTGTTTTCATCAGCAATAATATACTTCCCGGATATCTGAATACTATTAACAGCTTCAGCGAATTCCTGAGCAAGCTTATTCAACTTAGTCATAATATTGTTAGTTGTCAGCTTATCAGGATCCTCAAAGTCATAACGTACAGAGTCAAGTACTCCGGCAATCTGGCCTGTATCGAACAGATCATTAGCGTTACTATTAATAACAAGATCATCTTCGAGTCTTGTCAAAGTAATAACAGTAGGATCATAAACACCTTCAGTCCCCATCGGCTCAGTGTTAAACTCAACCCCAAACTCAATATGCTTGGTATCTCCATCCAATATCTCATAATTCCCTATAGATATAGATAAATTATTATTAGCTTTCTCTGTTACGGTTATAGGTACATACTCGGCTATCTTATCCAATAATCGATCTCTCTCATCCATCAAGCCATTAGGCGCAGTCCCCATGGCAGAAGAAAGACCAATAACCCTGTTCAACTCTATTAATGCATCAAATTTGGTATTTAACTCAGAGGTAATAAGCCCAAGCTTAGACTTACCGAGCGACCCAGGATTAGCAGAGGTACCAACAAGGTTTTCCTGAATACTTGTCAACTGGTTAGCAGTATCATTAAAATTTCGGGTTAAATCCATTGCCTTCTGCACAAAGTTAGTCCTGGTAACAGAATCAACAGGATCCATACTCAACTTATGAGAAGCATCATAAAACTGAATAAAAGCATCGCTAATACCACCTTCTTCGAGTTCATTAGCAGCATCCTCAATCAACGATATATTAGAATCCAACTCTTTGTAATAGTTAAAAGTGGTTGACTCGCTTCTATAATAGTTATCAAAATAAGTTTCACGATTTCTGGTAACAGTATCAACCATAGAACCAACGCCCATTTGAGCAGCAACAGCACCAATATTAGAACCTGTAGACATTACAACTTTCTGCGAAAGCTCCAAACGCTCTTTACTATATCCGGGCGTGTTAATGTTAGCTATATTATTGTTAATAAGGTTAATAGCTGCTTGATTCAATTGTAAAGATCGTTGCGCTGTGTATATCCCAAACATACTAGATGGCATTTTCTTTTCTCCCCAAGTTTTTTTTAAGTTAAACTTTTTTTAGGCTTACCTGCCATCGGCTTCACCTATTTATTAGCCATTATTATCTCTTCTTTATTAATATATGCCTAAGCCTCTTCCACTATAGAACTTAAACTTATCGAGCTTTTAACATCATTCTTCATTCCTAAATTGTTATAAGAGGACACTTGCGGTTTAAAGGCACCGACAATAATATCAACAGTTCCCTCCACTATCCTCATAGAATGCTTTAATAGCTCTGTATTTATAAAATTTAGTTTCTTTATACTTTCGGCCTTGTTTTTGAGCCTATTTGACTTACTTAATATTCTTTTTTTATTTATATCATTTTTCAAATCAAATAAAAAATCATAAACTCTTTTATCGCCGGTTAATACCAATCTTTGCTCAGCTAGACCCTTTATTTTATCAGATATCTCCTGAATTGAAGTATCTATGTTATTTAATTGTTCCAAGTTACTGTTTATTAGTGCATTTTTCTTCTGAACCATATAATCCTCTAATATAGAATATGATTCTATTTCCTTGTTTATAAAATTTTCCAATTTCAACAAATCATTTACCAAGCCAACATCCTCCGGACCTTACAACTCAAAACAATGATTATAATCAACCAGAACCAAAACCAATATCATAATTTTAAACACATCAAATCATCACCAGAAATCATTCCCCACCTTTTTAAACATACTAACAGCTTCATATTTTTCAACATGACCAACATACTTACCAAAAGAAGTTCCATGCTTTAAACCCGACACGCTGGCATCAGCCAGCTTTTTCGCATGAATAAAATCATGCATCATGCCGTCATTATCATGATTCAACCTGCAACATTTAGGAGCTTGATTAAGCCTGTTTAAATATATTTTTTGACTCATAATACCTAAAAACATGAAATTACCTCTAAATGACCTTTAAAATTACGATGACTGTCTTTTCATTTGTTCATAAACCTGTTTAGCCATACCAAGACTGGTTGACGGGTTAGAAGAAATCTTCAAGGCAATCTCCTGATTCAGCATAGATTTAAAAGTTTCCTCCCCCTGGCCACCACTTATAAAGCCTGATTTATCAACAGTTGAGTCCATAACATCTATTAATTTCTTAACAAAAATAGCTTCAAACTCGCCAGCTGTCTTCATTAACTTTTCATCATCCTTATCAGCATTCTGAAAAGCTTTAATATTATCCTCCAACTTATTAAGGTTAGAACCGTTCATATTATATATCGTTGAATTAATATCCACAGGATTAATCATTTTCAACACCTCCAAACCAATTGATCTAACCTAAATAATTTCCAACGAAGCTTGTAAACTGCCAGCAGCTTTCAAAGCCTGTAAAATAGAAATCAAATCGTAAGGACTAACCCCTATTGAATTCAGTGCAGTTACCAACTCGCTCAAATTAGCATTTGAGCCAAGCTCAACCACATTACCAGGTTGTTTATCAACACTTATTTCAGCATTTTGAACTACCTCAGTGTTACCTTCCCCCATCGCATTAGGCTGAGATACCTCATTTACTGATTTAACCGTTACGGTCAAATTACCGTGAGCAACCGCCGCAGGCAATAATTTAACTTCACTGCCAATAACTATAGTTCCTGTTCTTTCATTTATAACTACACTTGCTGCATTTTCAGTAGTATCAACCCTTAAATTCTCAAGAATAGATATAAATCCAATTTTATTAGACCTGAATTTTTCAGGAATCATAATCTTAATAGTATTTCCATCCAAGGCTCTAGCCTTAGCCAGATTGTCATTTACAGTCTGAGTAATTCTTGCAGCCATAGTAAAGTCTGATCTGTTCAATACTAACTTAAGGCTTTCTTCTCCACCAATAGGTGTATTTATATCTCTTTCAATAATAGCACCGTTAGGTATTCTACCTGATGTTGAGATAGTGGTTTTTACCCTACTTCCACCGGCAGAAATATCAGTACCACCTGTACTAACAGGCCCTTGCGCCATTGCAATAACCTCACCGTTCGGAGCCAAAAGTTGAGCCTGAACTAAAACACCACCCTCTAAGCTCTTTGCATCAGCAAGAGAGGAAACAATAATGTCAATCTTATCTCCACTTTTTGCAAATGGCGGTACTTTGGCAGTTATTATAACTGCGGCAGTATTACCTTTTTTGATATCATTACTATTTGTTATTACCGTACCAAGATTAGAAAGCATTGCTTGATTGGTTATCTGCGTCGACCTACTGTTATCTCCGGTTCCGGGCAAGCCTACAACTATACCATAACCAACAAGTTGATTCTCTCTAATTCCATCAATATGTGTTACATCTTTTATCCTGACACTGGTTGCAAATGATGCCAGTGCCGATAAATTCATCAATATTAACAAAAATAATAATAAAATAACTTTAATTTTTTTAATCATATCAATTCCCACCTAATTAATTTAATTTACTTATAATCAAATTAACTAAAATAAATGCCTTAAAATCATATTAACCGGCGATACTGTCTCTGAGCGAGATATAGTCCCTTTACTGATAACAGCCATCTGTAAATTTGCAATATATTTAGAGCTTACAGATCCTGAACTAGTAATCATTCTAGGGTCAACAATTCCGCTCAAAATTAAATTAACTTTATCTGGACCATTTATAGCGGTCTTTTTACCTTGAATTACAAGATTACCATTGGGCATAATCTGAATAACCTGAGCAGCAATAGTATTACTTATTTTGGTTGTCCTTGATATGCTTGACTGATTATCATTTTCAAGAGAACCGCCAAAGCCACTAACCTCCTTAGGTATTAACTTACCAGGCAAGACCTTATTCAACAATGATGAAAATTTATCCGTTGTTGATGACTCTCTGGCTATGTTAAGAGTTACCTTATCAGAAGAAGTGTATTGCTCTTCTATTTGTACTATAACTAAATCCCCGATAGTCCTTGCTTTTGTACTGCCAAATAAGGATCTTGGCTGAGAACTATAAACATTTTGAGAAACACCTGTTCTAAACAAAGACTCAGCACATACTTCACTTTGAACTGCCGCAACAGCCAAAGTCAAAAATATAAATTTTACTATCCCTGTTTTCATAACGATCATCCCCATGTCTATAAATCAATTAAAACTTTATTTTTACCTATAACCTTACCAATATACCTTTTTCTAAATCTTTTATTCTTAACCTTAATGTAATCACCCATTCCTCCATCTTGCAAGGCTTCTCCAGGCAATGTAATCTTAACTTTATCACCTTCAAACACAAGATAAATAAAGCTATTTTTTAATACAGTAGGTGTTTTTTTTATAAATCTCTTATCAATAATAGCTCCGGGCTTTAAATTCTTCCTCGATATATTACCTACAACTGAAAAATCTTTAGTTGCAGTGTTTTTATAATTTCTTGTTACGTCTTTATACTCAAGACAAACATTAGAAAAACCTAAAGTCTGACCTCTTTTTACAACATTTTTAGCAACCCAAACTTTATCTTTTATGCTCAGCTTGATTGGCAATCTAAGAGTTTTTACAGCTTTTTTATCAGAAAAAACCTTAACTGTAATAATAGAAGAAGGACTAATATAGTTAGAATTGACTGATGTCCTAACTTCTATGTCACCATCACCAACATTTAATGATTTAAAATTAAACTTCTTAAACTCAATACTAACTTTTTTTGAATCATTATCTGAGCTTAAGAGTTTCTGAGTAATATCTTGCTCTATCTCTTTCTTTAAAAATTCAGAATCAAGAATCTTTGCATCTGAATTGACATCAAATACAAAGAAACAAAGAACTAATATTACTATATTTTTTAAGATATTACCCATTATAAAAATCCTATACTATCTGATTTGCAGTCCTTAGCATATTATCAGAAGACTTAATCAATTTAGAATTAGCTTCAAATGCTCTTTCTGCCTGAATCAAATTAATTAATTCCTCTACAACCTGAACATTCGAACCTTCTAAAAAACCTTGCTCTATTGTACCGAATCCCTCTTGCCCCGGCTCACCTTCAATAGCATTCCCCGAAGCTCCGGTTTCAATAAACATATTTTTACCAATACTTAACAATCCGGCAGGGTTTGCAAACCTAACCAATTGAATTTGAGCGATTTCATTCTGTTCTGTTTCACTCCCCTGCCTGACAGATATTCTTCCGTCAGGTGTTATGGTTATCTCAGAAACATTAGTTCCAATTGTAATCTGCGGCTGAATAATATAACCATCAGTTGTGGTAACCTGACCATTGGCGTCAACCTTTAAACTTCCATCTCTTGTGTAACCAATTGAACCGTCATCAAGCTGAACTTGCAAAAAGCCTTTCCCCTCAATAGCAATATCAAGAGGATTTCCTGTTGTTTTAAGTATACCTTCACTAAACACCTTCTGAGTTGCAGAGGTTTTTGTACCTAATCCAACTTGAATACCAACAGGTTGATTAGTACCTTGAGAAACCTGAGCCCCTGGAGATTTTATTGTCTGAGACAATAAATCCTGAAACTCAGCTCTAACTTTTTTATAGCCACTTGTATCAACGTTAGCAATATTGTTAGAGATGATATCCATATTCATTTGTTGAGCTATCATCCCGGTTGCCGCTGTAGTAAGAGCTTTTAGCATATAACCCCCAAATCCTTTTACTTAACTATAGTTTCTATCGTTTCATCTGCCCTACATCATTTATAGCCTTTGACACTCCCCTGTCAGTCTGCTCTACAACTTTAGCGAGTGTTTCATAAGTTCTCGAAGCTTTAATCGAATTTATCATTGTCTCTACAACATTAGTATTTGACAATTCCAAAGCTCCACGGTGCAATTTAAAGTCCTCTGTCAACCTAACCGCATCAGGTGAATTATCTTTTGCACCAAACAAATAATTACCTATAGGTTTTATATTATCAAGATCTTTAAAATCCGAAATTTTAATACGTCCAATAAGCTTTCCGTTTAACTGAATTTCGCCCTTCTCGTTGATATCAAGCTTACTAATGTCACCTTTAACGAAAAAATGCTCTTCTTCGGTAATCAAAAAGTCTTTTGTACCTTCATTTAAGTCAACTTGATTCTTATTAACTCTTTCAACAAGAACATGATGCCCGTCTTTATTAACTAATTTGCCATCCATACCTTTAATAAATGCACCATTTCTTGTATAAGCAATACCATTAGGTGTTTCTACAGTAAAAAAACCTTTCCCGTGAATAGCAAATTCCAAAGGGTTTCCAGTCTCTTTTATACTACCTTGCGAAGTATCTACAATCGTAGAATCAAGAGCATTTTTCACGCTAATCGATCCGGCAATCCTATTGCCATAATTATTAGAACCTTCAGGCTTATTCACCAATTCTTCATGCACATTTTTAAAAGTTGCAAAAGAACCTTTAAAACCGGGGGCACTAACATTCGCAAGATTGTTAGCCAATATGTCGTTATAGTTTAAGACGCTTAACATGCCAGAGGCTGCTACATCAAGACCTGTATTCATTTGCTAAACCCCAATTACCTTAATTCCCCTAATATTGTTCCTGGTATTTTAATACTTTAGTGACATATTCTTGAGTTTCATTGTACGGAGGTATTCCTCCATACCTATCAACAGTACCGGGCCCGGCATTATAAGCAGCCAAAGCTTTTTGAACATTGCCATTAAACTTGTCCATCATACTTTTTAAATATTTGGTGCCGCCAATTATATTCTGCTCAGGATTCAAGGAATCTTTCACCCCCAATGATTTTGCTGTATCAGGCATCAATTGCATAAGACCTTGCGCTCCTGCCTTTGATACAGCCTTAGGGTCAAAACCGGACTCTGCCTTTATAACAGCTTTTACCAGGCTATCATCCAAGTTATTCTTGCTTGCATATTTAGTTATTAAATCATTGAAATTAGCTACTGGCGAATGAATATTTAAAGAGCCAATAGCATCTTTCTCCTTCAACTGCTGTAATTGCTCATTAAAAACATCGCCAAAGTTTGAGTTTTTAATTTTATCCGGCATAATAGAGTCAAATTTTTGCTCTATTTGACGAATTCTACCTAAAGCCATACCCATCGATTCAGTATACATATCAACCAATCTCAATTTTGTTTTTACGTAACTAACTAACTTTACTATTTCGTCAAACAAGTGTATAAAGTCCAAGTCTATACATAAATTACTATATTTATTTGTTGATATCATCCGTTAAAAAGAGGATATGATTTTGTTTTTTATTATTTATTTAATGTATTTAAATACATTAAAATTAGTTAGTCAAGTCTATAAACTCGCAGGATGAACACAATATCTTGTCCTTAGTTGTATTATAACGCCTCAATGGTATACCACACTCCTCACAACACGGAAAACCATTATTTTTCATCCAAATTTGAGTCTTAATATCATTCACTATGGTCCTGAGCATCTTCTCCCTTTGCTCAGGAGAGACAAACTTATGACTATCCATAGACTCTTCAATATCTTTTGCTACACTTTCAGGCAGAATTATATCATCTAAATCTTTGGCAAGAGGAGTCTTATCAAATCTCTTTATTGCATTCTCAGGAGGTTTAGCAGTTTTATTTTCTCTAAATTCATCTTTTTCCCATAATTTAGTATTAAAGTGAATATCTTTTATATTAAATTTAAAGGACCTTCCCATTTTATGAACTTTATTAATCAGATTCTGCTTGTATAAGTATAACTCTTGAGCCACAACAGAAGATGAAACAGCGACAATTAAAATATCATAACCTTCTTTTTTTCTAACAAAAACAGCTTTAGAATCTTTATCAAATTTACTGCCAACAACTTCAGGCCAATAATTAAAAAAAGCAACCTCATTTAAACGCCGCTCAAGTCCCATATCAACAAAAATTTTGCTTAATACAGAGTTTAACTTGCTAAAGTTTTTATTTTTTTTATAAATATTTGACATTTATCCGTTACCTCCTCACAGCTCCAGCCTCTACAGTGTAAATATCAACATCTTGCAAATAGTCAGAATCAAACTTTTCAACATCTACAGTAGTTATGATGGTTTGAGTATTCTCCTTTATCGAATCCAAAAGGTATTGCTGCCTAAACTTATCAAGCTCTGCAAGTACATCATCCAGTAGCAACAAAGGATTGTCATGTATTATATTTTCTACAAAGTCAAGCTCTGCCAATTTTAAAGCCAAAACAATTGTCCGCTGTTGCCCTTGAGACGCATACAATCTTGCATCCAAATCGTTCACAAAAAAAGAAATATCATCACGATGCGGCCCTATCAAGGTTTGCCCCCTTGTCAATTCTTTTTTTTGTTTTTTTTGAATACTATGCTCAAACTGTTCTGCTATAAGCTTAGGAGGCTGCACATCATCCTCAAGACAATTAAAATCACCTGCAACCGATGAGTTATATTTTATACACAAAAGCTCATCCCCATACGAAATATGCTTATGCTTTTCCATTGCCCTTGTTTGAATTTCTTTTAAAAACTTCTGTCTCAAGTGCACCAAATTGCTACCTGATATTATAAATTGGTAATTCCAGACAGAAAGAAAATCTTGTTGATAATCAGCTAAAGAAATTTTACCTTTATATTCTTTAATCAAATTGCTTCTTTGGACTCTTATTTTATTGTATTTTAATAATCTATCCTTATAAGCAGGATATAATTGTCCAATAGCGTCATCAATCCATTTTCTTCTGTCTGACGGATTCCCTCTTAATAATAGCAAATCATTGATACAAAAATTAACAATCGCTAAATTTCCTACGAACTGTGAATACTTTGTCTTCTTAAGTGCATTAACTTTAATAATTTTCTTTTTAGGAGGATTTAAAATAACATCTAATTTAATATCTGTATCATTTTTATTAATAACACCTGCAATTTTTGCGACATCATAACCTTTTAATATTAATTCATTATCATTAGATGCTCTTATAGAAGATAATGTAGCTAAATAATAAATTGATTCAAGTAAATTTGTTTTACCTTGTGCATTTTTTCCTACAAAAATAGTCTTATTCTTAGAAAAATTTAACTTACATTCGCTATAATTTCTAAAATTATTTAAGTGTAGCTCTTTCAAAAACATGGTTAATTGTAATTATTTAATTTGAACAGGCATAACCAGGCATAAATAATCTTCTTCACTATCTGGCTTTATTAACGCAGCAGCAAGAGGCTCGCCCATTTCCAGCTTTATTTTTTCTGTATCTACAGCTTTTAATGTATCAAGCATATATTTATAATTAAAAGCTATTAATATATCGTCATTGTCATACTCTATTTCCATCTGATCGGCAGAATCACCAAGGTCAGGTGTATCGGCAGAAAGATTTAAGATATTATTACTAAAATTCAATTTAATAATATTAGTTCGCTCATTAACCATAGTAGAAGTTCTCTCAAGTGCTAAAATAAATTCTTCTCTGTCAAGAAAAGCACATTTAGAATAATCAGCCGGTATTAATTGTTGATATTTAGGATATTGACCGTCTAATAATCTGGATGAAATAATAATATCTTTAAAATTAAATAAAATCATTCCGCTATTAATAAAAATATGAACATCTTCAGCACTACAGGCTGATACTAAACGAATAAACTCATTTAAAATTCTGGATGGAATTATAACAGAGTATTCCTTTTCAAGCTTTGTTTCAATATTTTGGATAATTCTGGCCAATCTGTTACCGTCTGTTGCTGCCATTTCAAGGTATTCATTTTTTATTAAACAAAACACCCCACTCAACACATTGTTAGAATCAAAATCAGCAGTTGCAAAAGACGTTTGCTTAATAGCTTTTAATAATGGCTCAACATTTAGTTTTATCGATTCTTCAGACTCCGGATAAAGTAAATCAGGAAACTCTGATGCCGGTATACCAACCAGATCAAACTTTGAGCGCGAACATTTTATCTTGGTTTGATTAGTTTCAGTATCAAGTGAAAAATCAACGGGCTTACTTGGTAATTTAGAAATAATTTCTGTTAATTTTTTTGCAGGTAATGTAATATTCCCTGCTCTTTCTACAGTTGCTTCCATCTTAGTCTCTATAGAAATATCTAAGTCTGTTGCACAAAATTTTATTAAATTATTGTCTACAGTTTCTATCAAAATATTAGCCAAAACAGGCTGTACACCTCTTATTGATGTTGCTTTAGCTACATAGTTAATTCCTGCTTGTAATATTTCTTTTTCAATAACAAATTTCATATCCCATTTTTCCCCATTAAAAGTTAAAATTTCTTCTTTATAATTTATTACTTTCTATATAATTAATAAAAATATATAAAATTAGTAGTAGTAGGTATAGCCTTTTGTCTGTAGAAAACTAATTGAATCTTAATAATATTTTGATTGCTGGTTGTAGAAAACTTGTTTAATACATGTTCAAAACTATTATTCTTTTCTACAATCTAAAATTTATCTACATGAACTTTCTACAGTCTTCTACAATCTTTCTACAAGTTTTCTACAGGTTTTCTACAAAAAGACAGATCCTTGTTTCACACGCCTTTTTCCAATCAGCCCTATTCATAATGGTTTTATTTGTTCAAACATGTATTTATCCCCTATGAATTAACTTGGCGGTTGTTCTCCCATGTAAATATCGATAATCCCTTTACTTTGAGTTATTTAAACTTCGAGAATTATTGCTCTACATGTTTTTTAATTTAATTAGATACACAACTTTTTGTTCGTTCCATGTTTTTTATTTGTTCAAAACATGGAATCCAAATTATAATATTATTCTCCTTTAATCAATTTGTTAAATATCCCTAATACCATAAGATACACTATAAATGTTTTTACAAAGATGCAATCCCTATTGTTCTTTGTAATTTCTGTCTTTAACATATCGGATTATAGCATAGTTCGCTATCTTAAAATACTTCTCGTAAACAAAACTTATCAAATTGTTATATGTAGAATCTTATAGATTTTTTTCTCTCTATAAAATTAATTTTATTTAATTTAATCTTTTTGTTTTGTGAAATCACTGGCTTTTACTGAATGAATCCAGCGTACAAAGTTTTGTTGTTCATAACTTAAGGCAAATTTGTATAATGACTCTATCAGATTTGCACCTGATTTTGATTTCCCTAAAAGCATGTATAATCCTGATTCATTTTGTTTAATGGCTATTTCTTCATGAATAACCTTTTCTATATTGTTTTCAGGCTCTTTAGATAAAATATCTTTTATCCATCTTATCAATATAATCACAGGAGGAATGTCTGCTTGATAACTCCTTATATGTTTAGAAAAAGCACTTATTATCATTGTTACGTTTTGTTTGAGTACATTACCCTTATCATACAATATTTCAAGTAGCTGAAAAAATTTTTTTTATTACTTGCTGATTACTCTATGAGTATATTCTTTTGCTTTATCACCTGAATAATCAGCAGCAGCTTGGCCGTTTCCGTAAAGTTTATATTTGTATATTACTAAGCCTTCCAAGCCTACCGGCCCTCTGGCATGTGTTTTATTTGTACTTATTCCTACTTCTGCACCTAAGCCATACCTGAATCCATCAGCGAATCTTGTTGATGCATTATGATACACTCCGGCTGAGTCTACCAGACTAAAGAATAAGTCAGCATTTTCTTTATTTTCTGTAACTATTGTGTCTGTATGGCCTGAACCATAGTTATTAACATGGTCAATTGCTTCATTAATATCTTTAACTATTTTTATTGATATTATTTTGTCTGTATACTCGGTTTTCCAGTCTTCTTCGGTTGCTTTTTCTATGTCTTTAACTATGCTTAGAACATGTTCATCACCCTTTACAATTACATCAACTTTTTTGAATTCATCTATAAGTTTTTTTATGTAATTAGCAGGTACATCCTCGTGTATTAATAGTGTTTCCAGTGCATTACATGCCGAAGGGTATTGTATTTTTGAATCTGTAGTAATTTTTGTAGCTTTATCAAAATCAGCATCTTTATCTATATAAACATGACAAATGCCATCAGCATGTCCTAATACCGGAATTTTGGTATTTGATTGTATATATTTAACCAAGTCATTACTTCCCCTTGGTATTATCAAGTCAATATATTTATCAAGTTCCAGCATTTTTTGTACTTCATGACGAGTTTTTATTAGAGTTATTGAATTGCCAGGAAATTCTTCAATTTTACTCAGTGCTTCATTAATTACACTTATTAGTACTTCATTTGATTTATCTGCTTCACTTCCGCCCTTTAAGATAACAGCATTTGATGATTTAACAGCTAATGCTGCAATTTGAGGTACAACATCAGGCCTTGATTCAAAAATCACACCAATAACACCCAGTGGGCAACTTACTCTGTACAGTTCAAGATCCTTATCAAGCTCAATAGCCCATTCAATTTTATTTACCGGATCTTCCAGGTTTGCTACGTCTTTTATACCTTGAACCATTACTTTTATCTTTTCATAGTCAAGTTTTAGCCTATTATACAAAGCTCTTGCTAGTTTGCCGCCTTCTATCATTTTTTCAGCATTCGCAAGATCTTTTTGGTTCTCTTTTAATATTAATTCTTTATTTTTTTCTATATTATCCGCTATTGCAAATAAGACCTTATTTTTGACTTCTTTGCTCAATGAAGCCAGTCTGTAAGAAGCTTGTTTTGACTTTTTTGCAATTTGATTTAAATCTTGAGTTTCACTTATCCCAGTCATAATTTACTCCCAATATCTTTTATTCTTTTTTATAAAACGACTAAATTATCCCTTAAAATTATTTCATCATAGTTTTTGTATCCCAAAATATCTTCAATTTCATAGGAGTGTTTCCCTATGATTTTTTCGCATTCCCAACTTGAGTAATTGACGATACCTTTAGCGAGTTCATTATCGTTGTTGTCGATAATTGTTATAACATCGCCTTTTTCAAAGCTGTTTTTAACTTCTGTTATACCGGCTGAAAGCAGGCTTGCGTTTTTTTCCAGAAGTGCTTTTTTTGCTCCTTCATTAACCCTTATGTAACCTAATATATTGGTTGCATAGGCTATCCATCTTTTTTTGCCTGATAAATTATTTGCAGGTAAAAATATAGTCCCTTTTGCTTTACCATCAAAGATGTCTTTAATGATATTATTGGTTTTGCCATTTGCAATAATGGCTACGCCGCCAGAATTGGTCACTACTCTAGCTGCTTCCAGTTTTGTTTTCATACCACCTCTGCCTTTTTTTGATGCTTCAAATCCTAAAGCTTCGATTTCCGGCGTTATTTGAGAAACTGTTGATATTACTTTAGCATTGGAATTTTTTCTCGGGTCATCGTTATAAAGACCGTCAACATCTGATAAGATAATAAGCATATCTGCATCTATTTTATTCATAACCAAGGCTGAAAGTTTGTCGTTATCCCCAAAGCAAACTTTAATACCGTCAGCTTGGTAGCATTCCAACTCGTTTGTAGAAATAGTATCATTTTCATTTATTATTGGAATTACCCCCATTTCTAGGAGTGTATTAACCGTGTTTCTTAAGCTTAAGTATTTGTACCTGTTTGACAAGTCATCACCGGTTATTAATATTTGCGCTGTTTGTATTGAAAATTTTTCAAAGCCTTCTTGGTATAGGTACATCAACTGACTTTGTCCGACTGCCGCACAAGCTTGCTTTAGGGTTACAAGTTCAGGTTTTTCTTTCATTCCCAGTTTTTTTGCTCCCATGCCTACAGCACCGGATGTTACTATTATTATTTCTTTATTTTGTTTTTTTAGCTCGGCTATTTCTTCTATAAATGAATATACCCTTGATAGTGCTATGTTTCCATCTTTGCGGGTTAGTACATTTGTCCCGAATTTAAATATAATACGATTGCTGTTTTCAATATAATTTTGATAATCCATGTTTTTTTCTTTTTATTATACTCCCTGATTTATTTTACTAAAACCAAGTCATCTATTCTATTGAGTTTTATTAATTTTTTCAGTTAATATACTGTAATGTAATTATAAAACCAAGCAATTTTTTGAAATAAATATACTTTATAATCTTGGGTAAAGGAAACACAGTTAAAGGTAGGTTAGACTCAAGATTTGGATGCGAAAGCATCTATTTTTTTTTATGATAATCCTCATTTTCTTTATTTGCCTTAGGGCAAGGGTCATAACCCCCCGGATGAAACGGATGGCATTTTATAATTCTTTTAAATCCTAAAAAACAGCCTTTAATTACACCATGTTGAATAATAGCTTGCTTTGTATACTCTGAGCAAGTCGGATAAAAACGGCATACCCTAGGGGTGTACTTTGAAAAATATTGATAGAATTTTATTAATTTTATAAAAATATTTTTTAATATATTGTTATTATTGGGTTTTGGCATGTTCTGAATATCTTTTTAATGCTTTATTAATGCAATTCTCAACAGCATTATAAACTTGATTGAAATCTGTATCAAGTGAGTCAGCACGAGCTAAAAACACCATGCTAAACCAGTAGTTATTATACTCTGGGTGTTCTAGTTTGTACTTTCTGAAGGCTTCTCTTAAATGTCTTTTTATTTTATTTCGTTTTGTGGCTTTTTTGTGGATTTTTTTTCCGACTACAAAGCCTGCCTTGGTAGGAAACTGAGGATTTTTATTTATTTCGCCTATATATAATATAAACAAAGAGTTAGAAACTGATCTCTTTATACTATATGTTTTAACAAAATCGGTATTTTTTGTTAATCTTTCGGCTTTTGTTAACACTTTTACTTACTCTATATAAATATTTGAATAATTTATTTTAAATTACATTAGGACTTGTATTGGTGACCTTTATTTAAAAGGCGATGGCTGTCATCAAAAAAGATTCAAGGAGATGCCTTAAATCTTTTTTGTGAATATTTTTTGACTATGCTCTTTTTTTGCATTGAATGCCCAGTTTGTGGCGCCCTTTTGCTCTTCTTCTTGCAATGACATTTTTGCCGCCCGGTGTTGACATTCTTACTAAAAAGCCACTTTTTCGTTGTCTTTTTCTTTTAGTTCCTTCTAGAGTACGTTTCATTTTTTAGTCTCCTCTTACTATTAAAGGTTTTATAAGTTTAATAATTATTTTTTCACGTTTTTCCTCATGATATCACTAAAATATAATATCAAAAAATAAATTACTGTAAACTTTTTATAAAAGTATTATTTTAGAGATTGTACACCCTTTTAAAATCTCTACCGGCATTTATTTAGAGTGAGCTTATAATATCACAAATTTAATCTATCGGGTTATTTATTAAAATTTTGATATTTTTTCTTTATAAAATATATACTTAATCTGTAGATAATAATAGTAATGTAAAAGATCTTTAAGTTTTTGTTTATTTGGTGGCAACAAAAATGATGTTTTGACTTGTATAATATGGGGAAAGATAAGAAAAAATGGATTTAGGCGGATATGCAATTGAATATTCAAAATAATCAAGGGACTAATTTAAAAAATCGTTTAGCTTTTGGGAAGGCACTTACTAATCAACAAAATCAAACCACCGCAGAGCAAGGTTTTAATGTATCGTCTTCGGCAGGCTATAAATTACCGACTGTGGCTTATCAGAAGTCTATGGTATTGCCTGATGCACAGGTTATGAATACTGTTAATTCGTATAATGTACAGCTCCAAAGCAGTTCACCAAATACAAGCAGGTTGGATAAGCTGCTTCAATCTCAAGATCTTGATGCCGGACAGAGGTTATTTTATGAAAAGTATGAATCAAATACTGATTTTAAGTCTTTAATGTCTAAAGAAGATTATAATTATGCTGATGATAAGCTTGATGCGTTTAGGCTTGTAGAATTTAAATTTGAGAATGATTGCGATGAATCATTAGATAGTATACTTGCTAATGAAATGAATGGTCAGGTAAAACCCGGGGAAAAACAATTGATTGATAAATTGTTAATGGTAATGAATCAAAATCCAGCATCTTTTGCTGATGAGCAAGCTAAACTTAATAAATTAAGTTCATTAACCCCTAAATCCAAAACTTTATTAAAACACAAGGTTCAGGAATTTAAAGAGAAAGAGCTGGTCCCGCAGTCTATGAATAATTATTTCCGGGCGGAGGTGTTAAGGCAGCAAACCTATAATCAGAATGCAGCCCTAATAATGAGTTGTTTTGATAAGCCTAATGCCTGGACAGAAAAGTTGGCGCCGCAAGGTCAAGAGCCTATAACTTCTAAAGAAAAAGTTATGAATGTGAAAAATCTTTGTGATAGAATTGCCAAAAACCCTGATGATGCCAATACAATGTTTGTAATGTTCTTTGATAATGTGTTAAAGACAAAAGAAGCAATGAAGAATAATAAAATTGATGCTAATACAACCATAAAAGATTATTATGATAATTTACCTGATAATTGGCACAGGAATAGAAGTTGGTATTATACATATGTTAATAACTTTGGAACTGATAAAAATGGAAAAGGTGACTTTAAGACATTCACCAAGCAGTTAGACTATCTTGACAAATTAGGCGTTAAAAACATGTTAATACTCCCTCATTATGCGTCTCCGCAAGGTGATGCGGGGTATGATATTTCTGATTACCATGCAGCAAAGGAATTGGGTGGAGAAGAAGAATTTGGTAAATTCTTAAAGGCTGCTACCAAACGTGGTTATGGATTAACGACTGATTTAGTATTCAATCACACCTCAACTGAGCATGAATGGTTTAAGAAAGCTCAAGATGGCGATCCTAAGTACTTCCAATACTTCTTGAAGTGTTCACCTGATTGGGCTAAGAAAGATTTAGATAAATCATTGCATATGAGAAACGGCAACTTAATGCTAGAGCTTCCGGAGAAGGATAAAGACGGAAATACTGTTATATCTGGCAAAAACTTAAGTCCCTTGTTCCCGGATGTTGATAAGTCTATATGGTTAGATAAGCCGGTTAAGGGATTAAATAAAAATGTATTATTTTACAAGACTTTCTATCCGTTCCAGGTTGACTTGGACTTGCAAAATCCAGATGTAGTTAATGAATTGTATGATATCATCGGGTCAGAAGTTGCAAAAGGTGTAGCCGGTAAGAGACTTGATGCTGCTGCGTACTTTATTAAGCAGCCGGGAACTGAAAGTTACAGCTTACCGCAGACAGATGCTTTACAGCAACTTTCTGCATCATACATGAAGCACTTGCATCCTAAGACAATAATTATACCTGAAGTTCTAAAGGGTAATGGTAAGGGTGATATATTCTTTGACTTTAGAAATCAGGCTAAGTTAAGAGAAATGAGCTATCTGCATACGTCTGCACCTTTCTGGGAAACTTGGGATAAGCATAAAGGTGACTTATTAAATCCTGATAACAAGCAAGTTCCATTGGTTATATTTGATCACCATGATGAAATTTATATGAATCACTTTGGCAAGAACCAGGGTGCCATGGAGAAGTTCTTGACCTCCTCATTTAAGACAACAGACAAGCATGGTAAATCTAAAGAGGTTGTACATGCCGATATGTATAAAGGTGGCGCAGCCGCCGGTGGTAGGGTCGCTACCTGCGTTAATGAAGATTTGAGACGTATAACTCAGGCCTTTGTTAATCAGTTCATGATCCCTGGCGCCCCTGCTGTTTATTATGGTGCAGAAATAGGTACAACCAACAATCGAGAAAATATGGAAGTCAGAAAAGTTGAGCAGTATCAAATATTAAAGAGACTTTTGGGACCTGAAAAAGTAGGAGAGGATGAAAGTATAACACTAAGTAAGTGTGCTGATCCTCGAGAGCTTCAAAGAGGACCTATTGAGTCCGCTAAATTTGACAAGGCGCAGAAGCAGCATTATCCTGCTATAGACACCATAAAAGAATTAGGTAAACTTAGAGAAGAAAGATCAGCTTTAAGGTCTTATAATATAGAGAAACTACAAGGAAATGATGATACATTGTTTGCTATGATCAAACATCCGGAGCAAGGTGCAAAGCTAAAAGACGGCTCTGTTGAAAAGCCTTTAGTTACTGTGTCTAATCTTAATGATGCTGACAAGGTAGTTAAGATATCAGTGGCGCAAATTCAAAGAGCGCTAGGTGCTAATAGCAGTAATATTACTTTCAAGACTTTGTTTAAGCTTGATAATGTCAACCAAAATAATAATGTAGAGGTAAATGTATCTGATAAGCCTGAAGTGACAACTATAAGCAAATCAAAAGATCTTATAACCGTTAAGCTTCACCCTTACAGTTCATTAGTATTAGAACCTACCGTTTAAGGGATAGCCGGACAATTTTTATATTTTAAAAAAAATATTATTTTTCATGGCAATTTTTTTCATGTATATAACTTTATATATATAAGATAGGTAAAGAGTTAAGAGAAAGTATAAGTAGTATCAATGAAAGAATTTGAATCTATATATTACAACCTATATGTAAACCTATATATTAACCTACACACTTGCTAAAATCTTTAAACCAATCCTTCTTGTTTCACCTAAACAAGAAGTTTTTTTTGTGTTTAGGTGTTAAAAAAATAAAAAACCCCCTTTCGAGTTGGAGGGGAGATAAAAAGAATAAAAAAAATATGAGGAAACAGATGGTAAAAGATATTAAAGAAGTCGTGGGAGAAAGTTTGCATTAAGAAGTAGACTCTTTTAGCCTTTAAAGAAGTCAAAAAAAATATTCAATTGTGTGTTGATGCAAAAATTAAAGATTATTTAGGTAATGGTAAAATTTTGCTGCAAAAGGGGAAAAATAGGCACACTTATCCTCTGGGCGAAAAATGTGCTGTTTTGAAATTAAAATTTGCGTGGCTTGCGCATCCTTTAATTTCTTTAGTCGTAAGAAGTTTGCACATATTAGTGCTTTGTTCATTATCAATATACTATTACTTATTCTGTTTTGTACAGAATTTTGCGTTTTATAGATATTATTTTCTGTATTTGGAGTTGTAATGATACTATTATTATTCTGTTTACGTGGTATTTTGTTTATTATTTTTTTTATAGCCGTGTATATTATACTTGGATATTTATAAATATTAGTAATGATTGAAAAATATGGCTTTTTTCTTTTGTTGATATTATTTAAGGATGTTGTAGGGCACAGGAATGTTATTATATTCCATAGTGCTATTAATAAAGTTGTAATGAACAGTGTTAGTGTCACTTCCCTGTACGCCTCTGATTTCTTAAGTTTGTAACTGGCTTATGAATTAATGCTTGATGATAGTTATCACCTTTTTTTTACTGGTTATAAGTCTTGGTGTTGTTCAAGTCTACCTAGGGTTTTTAAAATTAAATATATTTTATCTATAATTACTATATATGTAATAACATATTTTTCAAAATTTTGCAGGGTTTATAACTGTTTGTTACATAAATTTACTACATTGGATAATCAAAAAATCAGATGTTTTTTTTAATGGTAAAAATTAAATAATATATAAGAATAAAAAAGCTGCTTAGAACTGCCGCCAAAAATTCAATGACCGACTCTAAGGTCAGCCATATAAAAGAAAGGTTTAATTATTGAGACAGGAAGGATTATTTACAATCTATCCATCATGAATATTATACTCATTAGCTTAAACGCCCCATCGGCAAGACCTTTAACAAGCTCTGTCTTATTGATTCTCTGAACGTATTTCTTAGGTATAACAACAGAATCCCCCTGGCCCAACCTATAGGCCATAAGCTTTTTAGGCTTTACTGTTATACCGTTTGCCTTAACAATATAAATCTGATTTTTTTTGGCTTCTTTTTTCAAACCGCCCGCCCTGTTAATATAATGCTTTAAAGGCTTGTTAGACATATAAGCAATAGCAGACTGGTTATTAACCTCACCTACCAGTAATACATAACCGGGCTCTGCAGGTATGTGTATCTTGTCGCCATCTTTGATCTCAATATTATCATCAGGTGATAACTGATTATCTTCAATATTTATAGCGATTCTTCCTTTAAGTTTTTCCTCATCTTGAGAAAACAATTTCAAGAATCTATCTTGCATTGCCATTTCTTGAGAAATATTAGCCACATTGTCTTTTTTAGCAAACTTAGTAGACTCTAAAGCCAATTCTTCCTGATATTTCAAAAGATTTTCCTTATTCAACCTATTCTGAACAGCCACAAGTGAAGGGCGAGTAAACACAAGCCCATTTAAAAAAGCACCGGGCTTAAGCCCCCCAGCCTGAGAAATAATATCTGTTAATCTTAAGCCTGGTCTTATTTTGTAAACACCGGGGCTTTTAACATAACCTGTTATCTCTACAGTCCTTAGCGCTTCTTTTGGCAATAGAGGTCTAAATAAAATAGAATCTCCAGGCTGCAATTTTACATTCCCTTGATAATTCTGAGTTAAATACTCATATAAGTAAACGATTTTGACATTCAGCTCATTTAATGACTCTACATTCTTATCATTATCATCAGCTTCATTTTTATTCCCATCCGGATTTAGAGATTTAATCTTTTTCTTTAATGATATAGCAGCATTATCAGGTCTTAAGGATTTAATCTCTACAGCTATATTGTTTACATTTATATTAAACTGCAGACTGCCTAACACCTGCCCTAATGTTAAATTTTCTCTGTAAGGTATTGACCCGGGGTTATTAATACATCCTTTAACAAATACCATTTCTGACTCAATGCCTGGATATATTTTAATAATATCTCTTTTCTTTAATTCAGGGTTGATCGTACCATTAAAGAATTCAAGTAAAGAAATCGGAATATTGGCAACATCCTTTTGAGCATTAATAACCCTAGTTATTATCGCCTGTCCCACAAACGTATTAACAAGCACCTCATCGCTTGACTTAAGTATATCGGACAACTTCATACCCACTTTAAATTCATAACCGCCGGGATTTTTAACATTCCCCTTTAACACAACGATATTTTCAGGTATATTGTATAATTTTTTAAATTTAACAAGATCACCATCATTTGGCTTTATTTCAGCTAGCTGGTTAATATTTACGTTTTTGAATACTCTTTGCTTTATTGAATTATCAAATCTTTCAATTTCTAATTTATCCACATTAGATGAAGGTAATAACCCCCCGGCAAATCCAATTACTTCTTCTAAGTTTTCTTTATCTGTAAATTCATAAATACCCGGTTTTTTTACACCTTCAGATAAAGCTACAACTTTACCTATAGGATTAACTAAAATCACATCGCCATCTTTAAGAGAGATATCTTGTACTTTACCTTTTAACAATACATTATAAAGATCAATCTGCCTTGACTTTTTATTACTGATGTATTTGATATTTCTTAAAGAACCTTCTTTTAAAACACCACCGGTAAGATTAAGGGCATCTAATACACTAGCGGAAGAATCAAGATAAATAACGCCCGGCCTCTTTATATTACCAACAACCATTACACCTTGATTACCAGGCTCGTGAACACTTATTTTCAATCTAAAATTCGATATCCTTTTAGAAAGCGTTGAGTATATTTTATTCTCAACCTGCTTTAATGTCTGACCTCTTGCTTTTATAACGCCAATGCTGGGTACAAATAAATTACCTTGTGTATCCACCATTGTTTTAACAAAAGGACTTAAAGAACTACTTCCGGCAGAAGTTAAAACATCAATTGAACTGCCCCAAAAATAAAGATTAACTTTATCTCCGATCTTTAAAGTATAATTATTCGGAATTTTACTATTATAAGTTTGGTTTACGGTATCTCCAAAAATCTCATAACCAAACTGTTTTAACTTACCCTCGTATAATTCTTCTATTGCGCTTATAGAATTATTTTGTTTTGGTAACTTCTGTTCAAGATTTTTCTCAAATTTTTTCTCTGTTGTTTCTGTTGACTCGCTTAATCCATCAACGCCTCCTATATCACCAGACTTATCAGCTGATACAGATGCACCTGCCTCGTAACTCCCAATATCTTCCAGTGCGAGCACTGATGACATTAAAACTGATGATTGCATTAGCACTGCAATTACCAGTAACCCTAAAATCTTTTTCATATTCCTCCACCCGGATATTTAAACATATTACAAATTTATTTTTTAAGTAAACTCTTAAATTATACATTACTTATATAAATTTTTACTTTACATAATCCAAAATCCAATTAACTAAACACTTATAACAAAAGTTAATGATAGCATACAACAATATTCAAAGAAGTGCCAGACCAAATTTATAAAAAGTATTTTTGAGACAATATAATTATTAAGAGTATAATATAATGTAGAACAACAAAGGTAAGAGGTATTCATAGAATAGTGTTCATAAGTATTTTAAAATTAGCTTTTTTGCTTATTATTATTGCAGTTGCAGTAAAGTTTATTATTATTTTTATAACGACTACTTATTTATTAAAAAAGAAAAATATAAAATCAGATGATTTTTTTGATGCACTAAACAAGACACCTGAAAACTATAAATATAAACCCGGAGAAGTATATAAACAATGCTCGAATTGTAGTACAAAGGTAGCCAGGGAAGAAATCAACTGCCCAAATTGCAAAAAAGCTTTTGAGATAATAAACAGATAAAGCTGCCCAATATTTTACAGGTAATTAGAAAGAGGTTATTTATGCCTAAAGTTATTGAAACCTGGACGCAATGGCTTAAAAATTCCAGATTTTCTTATATGACAGAAGAGCAAAAAAATCAAACAATAAATTGGTTAATGCTTGTCAGAGATAGAATTTTGGACAATGCCAAAATCAAAGCAAACGATATATTAATAGATATCGGAACCGGCACAGGCTTGTTAGCGTTTGAAGCACATAATAAATTAAAAGAATCTGGAAAAGTTATTTTTGCAGATTCTGCCCGGGACTGCCTGGATGAATGTAAAAGAATAGCTGAAGATTGTGGCATCAATAATAATATTGAATTCATTAAGACAGACATAACTAATCTAAATCTGGAAGATAACTCTGTTGATGTAATAGTTATGAGATCTGTACTGGTTCATGTACTTGATAAGTTAACCTCTATAAAAGAACTTAACAGAATTCTTAAACCAGGCGGAAGAATATCATTTTTTGAACCTATTATTAAATCAAATACAAAATATTATGAGTTAATAAATCCCCTTAACTTTCCCAATTATGAACAAATTAAAGAAGTTGAATACAAAATAATGAGCAATCCTAATGACCCTTTAACCGATTTTGATGATAAAACACTAGAGGATAATTTAATACAAGCAGGTTTTAAAAATATAAACATAGACATAAATGTCGAAAAATCAACCTATCCGGTCTCCGCATCTATGATAGAACCTTGGTTTAATACATCATCAGGAGGTGGAGCACAGTCATTAAAACAAAGGTTCATGAACTACCTTGATGAACAAGTGGTAAATCGATATATTGAAGACTTAAAGGCAGAGCTGGATGGAAAAATTATTACTTTAGAATCATTATCTGCATATGTTTATGCTGAAAAATAATTCATTAATATTTCTTAATGTTTTTATAGGAATACGCACTTTTTGCTGAAATGAATACTTTATAATATTGGGTAAAGAAAAGGTAAAAGGTTAAGTAAAAAAGAATTTAATAAAAATTTGGTAATGTGCTAACGATGGGGTTCTGAAAGAACCTTTTTTATTTTGTTCTTATAGTTTTATTTTGTTTTACTTTAGGTAATTTTTAGTTTAATATTTTTTATTGGGAGTAGTTTTTTATAGAAGGTTTTTTACAGTGGACACTAACGGAAGTAATTGTTATAGTTCAAAATACGACTTAAAAAAAGAAAAAGAATTAAAAGAAAAACTTCAGAATAACGGCTTTGAACTAAAGCCAATAAATCACGCTTTCTGGCGTGCCCAAGGCAGCGGGGTAACCGTTACTCTATACAATAGCGGTAAAATTCTGGTTCAAGGTAAAAATACAGAACCTTTTCTTGATAACTACCTAAATATAACCCCTGCCCCAAAAGCAGCAGAAACAAGTTTACCAGAACCCCAACTATATAAATACTCAAGCTGGATAGGAACAGATGAATCAGGAAAGGGTGATTATTTTGGACCTTTGGTTGTTGCTGCCGTACTTATTGATGAAACAAATAAAGAACTCATAAGCAGCCTGGGCGTACAAGACAGTAAAAAAATAACAGATACGAATATAGAAAAACTTGCCGTAAAAATAAAAGAAAATACAATAAACTCAGTTGTTGTAATAAACCCGGAAAAATACAATCAACTATATGAAAGCTTTAAAAATCTAAACAAATTACTAGCTTGGGGACACGCAAGAGCAATAGAAAATATTCTACAAAAAAAAGAATGCAAAAATGCTCTTTCTGACAAATTCGGAGATGAATCATTAATAAAAAATGCATTAAAATCTAAGGGAGTAAATATAAATCTAGAGCAAAGAGTCCGCGCCGAAGATGATATTGCAGTAGCTGCAGCATCTATTTTAGCAAGGAACGAGTTTATACAGAAAATGAAAAAGCTTTCTTTACAATATAATATTGATTTACCAAAAGGTTCTTCTCAAAGAGTTAAAAACCAAGCACGATATTTTATTCAGAATATCGGAAAAGATAAACTTGGCAATATTGCAAAATTACATTTTAAAATAACGAAAGAACTATAAAAAAAATTGAAAGAAACATACCTTTTAAACGCCTTTAAATCAGTACTATTCAGAATTCTATACATACAAATAAATAAGAATTTAACTAAATAGTATAGAAGACTTATCTAATTCTAGGTCATATACATGATGGCTACATTTAACTAGGTAAGTTATATTTTTCTTATAAATACTTTTACCCTGTTTACTTATAGCTTTTCATAAAAAAATTAGTTAAATTTATTACAGTAATCTAACTAAAAGGATTTAATCTTTTCACTAAAAATTTTTTAACACTTAGAGAGGATTTTATATGGGTTCAGTAAAAAAGAGTTACATTTTTCTGTAAATACTTTGATCCTGTTCATTTCTAACTAAAAAAATAAATAATTAAATTTATCACTGTAATCTAACTTAAAAGGATTTAATCTTTTTTATCAAAAATTTCTTCACATAGAGAGGATTTAATATGAGTTTGACTAAAAGGATTGTAAAAGAGTATACCAGACAAAATGCCACATTTGTCTGCGAGAATGATACAATTTTTGACATTTTTGAAAAAATGAAAATTTATAATGTCGAGGACATACCTATCACAAACAAGGAATCTTATCTTTTAGGCTACATAAATAAAACTAAGTTGAAAAAGATATTAAAAGAAAGATTAAAACAAAATTTAAGTATTATTAGAAACACACAAATAAAAGAATTGGACTACCAGTACGACTATCCTATTGTTCTTTATCCTGGAATGAATCTTGACGAAGCCTATGACACTATGAAATGTTTTAATAATAAATGCTTGCCTGTTGTTGAATTTCCATGGAAAAAGAAAATAGTAGGATTCCTATGGCTAGAAGATATAAATTACACATTAAAGCAAGAATACTTCAAAGTACCTGTTTAGTTCTACCCAACTGTATATTGAAGTAAAAATCCCGTATTGCTATATTATTCGTATGTTAAGTTCATCATACGGGGTGGAAGGAAATGCAAAACAAGATAAAGGCGGCCGAAGACTTTTTAAAAAGCTTAGAAAATCCATCCATAACAATGAATGTTATGATAGACAGGATTGACTCTCAAATGCTGCAAGTTATGCACAACTATGCGGATCTTATAAACAAAGTCAAAACCCGTACGAATATCGAAGAAAAAGATATTATAGCGTGCGCAATGATAATGGGTTACCTGCTAAAGGGGCATTTGGACAGATATGAGCTGGAAAATATAATATTAGATGAGAATTGCTGACAAATATCACTTAGATAAATAGTCGTGTTTTATTTTTCATCAAAATAAATAATTTTCAAATATTATGAAAATTATTACAATATTATAAATTACAATACAACTAGGCATTTATTGTATATATTGCTTAGCATCAAATTTTACCTTACCCTTAGAATAAGCCTTATTGTTGAAAAAATTCAACCTTACGCTTCTAAAATGTTTTTTATCCTTTAGAAAGGTGATTTTTTTTATCATCTTTAATATATAAATATTATAGCAATGATGAAAAAATCATATATAATAGAAACACACTTAACTAATAGTTGGAAGGTTTATCTTATATGTTTAAAAATCTAAGCCTTAGGGCTAAGCTCTTGATAAGTTTTTTACTTGCAGGCGTTTTACCAATTATACTCTTTGCCTTTATTGCTATAAGTTATGCAGGTAATGCACTGGAGAATGCAGCAATATTAAAGCTTGAAGGTATAAAACACCTGAAGGCAAAGAGTATTAAAACTTATTTTTCTGACACAATTAAACTGGTGGATTCTTTTGCAAGAACCCACATGATTATAGTGAGATTGAATGAATATTATGAGGATACAGCTGAATTTGAAGAAAAGTTAAATATATACAGTGATAAAGTAGGACACCTGCTTAAAGACCATAATGACCTGGTAAGCATGGGTTTTCAGGATGTGTTTGTCGCAGATAAAGACGGAAATATAATATATACAGATGCTCATAAGTCTGCTATTGGAAAAAATATAATAAAAGACTATAGTAGTACCAGCTTAGCAGATGGTTTCAAAGAAACCATCAGAACCGGTCAAATCTCATTTAAAGATTTTAAATACTACGAAGACATGGACGCATCCGCAGCTTTCATAATAACACCTTTGATTGATATCCATAATGAACATACAGTGAAAGGGGTCTTAGCTGTTCAGGTATCTATCGATAAAATAAACCAAATAATGAAAGACGATGTAGGGCTTGGTAAAACAGGCGAAACTTATCTAATAGGAAGTGATAGATTATTGAGATCAAGCTCAAGGCTTGACAGTAATCTAACTGTTAATAAATCTTTCAAAAAAAATATAAAAATTCAAACCAAAGCTGCACAAAATGCTTTTGATAACAAAATAGAAACAAAATTGATTAAAAACTATAGAGGCATTGATGTATTAAGCTCTTATGCCCCCATTGACATACTGGGTGCTAAATGGGCAATAATTGCAGAAGTAGATAAATCTGAAGCTCTGGCAGTGGTATATGAATTACAAAGAAATTCTTTAATTGTTTTTTTATTTTCAGTTTCCATAATAATAATAGCTGGAATTAAAATATCTCAAAGTATAACAAACCCTATCAATAAATTAGTAGGCAAGATAAATAAGAGCTCCTCACTTGTAGCATCTGCATCCGATCTATTAAAAAATTCATCTGTTCAACTTGCAGAAGGCAGCACTGAGCAAGCCTCAACCATAGAAGAAGTATCCTCGACCATCGAAGAAACATCTTCTATGGTTAGTCAAAATAGCAAGAATACACAAGAATCCGTTAATATTGCCAGTAGCGTAAAAAATTCTTCTGACAAGGCTAACATTGAGATGCAAAACATGATGGAATCTATGGGAGAACTTAAAAAATCCAGTAATGAAATTGCTAAAATAATAAAAGTAATTGACGAAATTGCATTCCAAACAAATATATTAGCGCTAAATGCAGCTGTTGAAGCGGCCCGAGCCGGAGATGCTGGACAAGGCTTTGCAGTTGTAGCCGAAGAAGTAAGAAACCTTGCTCAAAAAAGTGCACAGGCGGCTAAAAATACTGCTGATATAATTGAAAATAACGTCAATATTTCAGAACATGGCGCTCATGTTTCAAAACAAGTAAAAGAATCTCTTGATGATATTAATAATCAATCTGAAAAAGTTAACGCACTATTAAGTGAAATAGCTGAAGCCAGCCAAGAGCAATCTCAGGGACTGCTAGAGATAAACAAGGCAATATCGGCAATAGATCAAGTTATACAGACCAACGCTTCCAATGCTGAAGAAAGTTCGTCAGCATCCGAGGATCTTTTTACTCAAGCAGAAGACTTGAAGCAAATAGTTAAAGCTCTTGCCGTAATAACCAATGGAAGCAACTTATCCAATGAGGCAGTTGGCGAATTAGTGCCCACTACTGTTAGTATGCCTGGAGGTCAAAGTAATAAGGTTAAGCAAGTAATAAGCTGCAAAAATTCAACTATAAAGAAAACAAAAGTTATGTCACCTAATGAAATAATCCCTCTTGATGAGGATACTTCAGGCTTCTAAGAGTAAAGCTTTATACAATAACAACAGGTAATTTTCATAATTTTGACTTTTATTGGAGAAAAATTCTGACTTTTTCTTTCAGGGCTACGGAAAAGTAGTTAAAAGCAAATAATAAATTAAAAGTAAAAAAGAATAATTTAGAAAAAAAATAAAAAATGAGCCATGCTTTTATTAGTTA
>JANQLL010000065.1 GCA_028280605.1 Candidatus Gastranaerophilales bacterium | reverse complement strand
TTAATTTTACCTCTATTTATTACTACTTAAAACTTTGCTCTGCAGTAACTTTTATAGACGTAAAATTTTTCTATTTGTTAATTACGGCTGTAGTATTAAGAGGATAAATTTTAGATAAATCATAAACTTCTATATTATATGGATTTGTTATACAGCACCAATCCAGATCATTTATAGAATTTAAGTAATAACCATTATTAGTAGTCTTTCCCATTACCTTAATATTTAGCCAAGATGTCTTCTTATTTGTTATTTTAGCATTATGAGAATTAATTACCAGATTAGCATTTGCCCATAAGTATGTTTTAACAGGCTTATGGGCTACTTGTTTACCGTATTGTTGCATAAAGTCACTTATTGGTTTAATTAAATTTTCTTTGCTATCATCGTCGTGGTTGTTGTAATGTATATTATCAATAATAAGTACAGGGTCAGGGTCTATTTTGTTCTTTTTAGGACTTTCAGGAGTTGCCCAATAGCCGCGAGCATATCCTACGGTTTTGTCGTTCTTTTTTATTTCTGCAAATTGTGTCATTGTATAGCTTAATGCATCAATTATTCCTTTGTTACGTCTTGAATCAAGAGATATACATCCGCCTCCGTAACTGCCTATAAATAAATCATGTTCCGGTTTGCGTTCCCATAGTGATATTTCATAATCTTCATTATTATGTTTAAACTTAACTGGTTTAACTTTTTTATGATTGTTCATCCAGATGTCAAAATTTAAGCCAGCATCTTCAAAGTCTTGTTTTGTTTGATTGTTAGCCTTGCCTAGATCAGTACCTTTATCAAATATGAATTTTTTATAATCACCCTTTAAAGCTACTTTTACAAGATTAACCAAGTTAGCTTCTCCTTCTTTATCTCTTAATCTTAGCCAGTCTAATGCTTTAGGAAGTGTATGTATATAATTAAAATCCCAATTATTAAATCCATTCTTCTCGCATTTTTCTAATTCAGCACTTGTCATTCCTAGACTTTCACTTTTGATAAACATCTTTATATAATTCTTTTTTAGTTCATCCAAGTTCAGAACTTTATTTGTTTCCATGCCTTGAAGCTGAACCTGTAAATTTTCACTTTTTTCTTCATTAATATACAAATTTGATAATTCTACCAGTGCTATTTTATCTTGTGGTAATGGCTTATTTGTTTTAGAGTTAAAACATAAGTTAGCGATAATGCCCGCCAATTTTTTATTTTTGGAGATATTTTTTATTGCACTAAGGTAATCTTCAAATTTAACTTGTTTTTGCTTAAATTTTTCAACTAAAGTATCTTTACCACTTATGGCAATAGCTGATATGAGTTGGGGACTATTCTCTTCTAAATAAATTTTACGATACGTAGGTGATAGACGAGCATTATAAGATTGATCGTGATTAGGAAAGTCATTCCATTTTTCTTTAGTAAAGTCGTTAAAATTCTTAAAATCATTAAGGTACTTGTTGAATTTACTACCATCTTGGTCGGTAAGAATAATCATTTTAAACAATTTAAGTAGTAAATCAGGTTGAATGTTTTCTTTTTCTGATACGTTATTTATATGTGAAGATAAAGCTTTAAAATATTCTGATTTCTTCTCAGGTTCTTTCTCTTGAGATATAGAATCAATGTTTTTCAGTAGCTCTTTTTCTTTTCTTATATCTTTTAAAGGAGAATTTTTTATTTTACTTTCTAGATCTTGTAATTCTTTCAAGTCTTTTGAACTAACTTGGCTTTTTTCGGGAAGAGGACATAGCATTTGTAATAAAACAGGTGAGTCTTTTTTTAGCTCTATTAAATTATTTTTCAATGCTATAGCTTTTTCTTGCTCTTGTTTCAACTTTTGTGTCTCTTCAGGCGATAAATTAACTTTAACTTTAATTTTAATCTCATTTTGTTTGTTTTTGGGGTAGGAAAATTTAACGCTAACATCAGGTTTAGCTTTATTTTTTTCCCCTGCAAAATATACAAGAGGATAATGATGCTTGCTTAATTCTTTTAATTCGGTCCTTTGTTTAGTCTTGGTTTTAATTCTAAATTTTATTTTTGGTTCTGTATGAATTCCCTTGCCTACGTTAGGTATTAATGTAATATTCATGACTGACTATCCCTATCGTGTTCTTTTTCATCAAGGGGATAAATCTTAGATAACTCATAAAACTCTACACCGTCATGTGTTTTTTTGATATCACACCAGCTTGTATCATTTATAGAATTTAAGTAGTAATGATCATCAGTTGTATTTCCTATTACTTTAATATTAATTTTATCTGTTTTTTCTTTTCTTATTTTAGGATTGTCAGAGTCAGATATTAAATTAGCATCCGCACTCAAGTAAATTTTAACAGGTTTACCGGCTACTTGCTTGCCATATTGTTGCATAAAGTCACTTATTGGTTTAATTAAGTTTTCTTTATTAGGATCTTGCTTATCCTTGTAATGTATATTATCAATGATAAGTGCAGGAGTTAGTTTTTCCTCTTCAGGATTTACAGAATTTGCCCAATAACAACGAGCATAACCTACGGTTTTGCCTTTGTTTTTTATCTCTGCAAATTGTGTCATTGTGTAAAGTAAAGCATCAATTATTCCTTTAGGGTTTTCTCCGTTAAGAGCAATACATGTCCCTCCGTAGCTGCCTATAAATAAGTCATGCCCCGGATTTCGTTTCCATAAAGATATTTCATAATTCTCATTATTGTGTTTAAATGTAACAGGCTTAACTTTTTCACCATTGTTCATCCAGATATCAAAATTTAAACCTGCTGCATTTAAGTCTTCTTCTGTTTGTTTATTAATTTTTCCAAGTTCAATTTTTTCATCTTTGATGAAGTCTTTATAAGTATCTTTAACTGTTACTTTTACAAGATCAGCTAGTCCATAATTCCATAAATGATTTCTTATACTAAGAGTATGAATATATTTTAAGTCCCATTTTTTATGAGCACTAGGATATTGGTTTAATTCTTCATCTGTCATTACCAGATCTTTTGTGAATATTTTTTGTAAATAAATTTTTTTAAGTTTATCTAGGTTCAAAACTTTATCCTGCTGCATTCCCTGGAGTGTATTTAATAAATTTTCTTTTTCTTTACTTTTCAGATAAGCATTTGACAGCTTAATTAATTCTATTTTATCTTGAGTTAGGGGCTTATGTTTGTTAATTTTTGAATTAAGGCATAAATCGGATATAATACTTGTAAGATTTTTATCTTTAGATATGTTATTTATTGCATCAAGGTAGCTATCAAATTTAAGTCTTTTTTCGTTGAACCTTTGTATTAAAGAGTCTTTACCTCCTATAATGAGGGCTGATACAATTTTATCACTATTATCATTAAAATAAGTTTCGTCTGTTTTAGTGTTAACATTATCAAATTTTGCCAAATTTTTTTCAGCAAACTGTTTAAAGTCTTTATAATCATTCATGGTGTTTTCAAACTTGCAGCCATCTTGACCAGTAATAGCAAACACGCTAAACATTTTAAAGAGTGGATCAGATGGAATACCTTTTTCTATAGACATCTCATTTAAAGTAGAAGACAATGTTTTAAAATATCCTGATTCATTTTCAATTTCATTAAGCTCTTCTGCCTTGTTTTTTATTGGATTATTTCTTACATTAAAGGATTCTTGGTCATCAGATGTGCTTGGAGCTTTTGCCTCTTCAATTGAAGCCTGTACGTTATTAATATTAGTTTTAAGTCTTTCTATACTCTGAAATTTTTGCTGCCCGGGCGGATATATGTACTTAACATTTTTTTCAAGAGTTGAAAAATGCTCCATGATATTCTTTGCTTCTTCCTTATTGCTGTAAGACTCAAGAGAAGCCGCAATGCCTGCATGTAAATCAGGATCTCGATATGAGTTATCATATGATAATTGTTTTATAAGCTCTCCTCTAATAAGTTCATTTGGTATGTTTTTAAGATTTGCTCCAATAGCGTATTTAATTCTTAAATTTTTATCTTTTGCCAATTTTAAAATAATTTCTTTTTGCTTATTGGGATCTGAGATTTTGTCTAAATTTTTTATAGCACCTAATTTGTAGTCAATATTGTCGCTATTAAGAGCGTCATTAAGTATTTCTTCTCTGTTTTCAGCATTTTGTATAGAGCCTATCAATTCACCTGCAAGTCTTTTATATTCAGGTTTGCCATATGATTGACTCGTATCTTCAATTATGCTTATGATAAGTGCATCTTTTTTTAAGGATTGAGCTGATTTTAGTGCTTCTATTTTAGTATTTGAATTATAGTCTTTGGTTAAGTTTTCAAGTAGGCTATATTTTAATTCTGAGTCTGATAATTCTTTACAAGTTCTAGCAACGGCAGCTCTTACCTCAGGAGTAGCATCTTTAGATAATGTAGCTAGTACGTTTGCTTGTTTTTCTTCTGAAGCATAGGTAATATTTTGAGCAGCACCCAATCTTACTGCTGAATTCTCATTAGTGCTAAATAATTCTATCGCTTTATCACGTGTAACCTGATCTTCAATTTTTCTTATATTATTTGTAGCATCAGGTATTTTACTATTGAAGCTTTTTGATAAATAAGCTAATGCACTTTCTATTAAATAACTATTACCACTTTTAAGAGCCATACCCAGTACGCTGGGATTGACTTCGCTACGGTATTTTCCTTTATTTAAAAATTTTTTCGTAAAATAACCATTTAGCTCAGGGGAACCTAAAGTTTTCAAATCCTCTGCAGCCGTGTATTCATTTCTTTCTAGTATAGAGTCTTCAATAAAGTCAATATTGCTAAAGAATTTTATTTCCTCTCCTTTACTTACACTGTTTAGCCTTCTTTGCTCTGGATTTTCATTTATATACTGTTTTATTTTATCCATTCCTTTTATTGTTATCTGATCTGCATTCTCAAGAGGATTCAACATTTGTAGCAAAGTAGACATGTTGCTTCTGTATTCTACAGCCCTTTTTTGTTTTTGTTGAAATTCACTTCTGTGTTTCAATTCTTCATCTGAAGCTTTTGGCTTTTTACCAGTAAAATACACAAGAGGATAGTGATGTTTGCTGAGTTCTTTCAATTTTTTTTCTTGGCATGTTGTAGCTTGGGCATTGTTATTTGCTCTGCGCATATTTGCATTAATAGTTCCCATGCTTATTACAGGATGTATAGTAATATTCATTTTTTTGTCCTATAAAGTTAATATTGGCTAATTAAATAACTAAAGGTGTTTCATAATACAATTCAAATAAAAAACGAATGAGCTTTTTTATTTATACATTTATAATAAAGAATTAATAAAATTTAATATTTAAATAAAAATAATAGAAACTTTTATTTTGTTCTTTTTTTATATAATTGACTTAAGTAAGGATAAGTTGCTAAATGATATTACCAAAGAGCCCCTCATTAAATAATTTTGCAAATAAACATAAGAATAAACATGTATCTTTTTCTTGCCATAGCGAAGTTACTGATTTTAGGTTTAATGACACCAGTTTTCACAAACCTCCTCAACTTGCGCTAGTAAGAACATGCCAGGACTATATATATAAGAATACATCTGATGTTTTTGATGATGGAAAAGAAGAAAAAGATAATAAAAAGAATTTCTCCAAAAAAGTAAGAAAGGCTTTAAAGTATACACTTCTAGGAGCGGCTGCTTTGATGTTGAGCTCTTCTTTTTTGTATAGAGAATTATTTTTTCACCCCAATAAAACAATTAAAAGTTTTTCAGAATATTTAAAAAAAGCTATAGATAGTGGCAAGGTCCAGAAGGTAAAGTTTAATGTAACTCGCCATTCCCAACTAAATGGAATCTATAAAAAAGCCAAAGATGGTTTACCAACAATTGTATATTGCAATCCAAGAAGTAATAATCTTACGACTTGTCAACACATAATGGAAGGTGTTATGAAAAATGACAAATTGAAAGATTATGGTGTGTTGATGGTGGACTATAGGGGTACGGGCCTTAACCTTGGAAGGGTAAATGAAGCAAAAGCAACACAAGATATAGAAGCTGCAATTAAATTTTTAAATGAAAAGAATAACGTAAACACTAATAATATAATTTTATGGGGCAGGTCACTTGGTAGTAGTATTGCAATAAACGTGGCATCTAAAATACAAGGTTTTAAAAAGGTTATAATTGAATCATCATTTGATAAGCCTATTGATATTGCAAAGAAAAAAATGGCAAAGTGGGGAATTAAACTGAAAAAATTGCCATTTTTTAAGAAAGCATTAAACACCGGTAAAAAAGTAAAGGATATAAAAGCACCTACAATGATATTTCATTCAACAAAAGATGATGTTGTCCCAATAGGGACAATAAAAAAGTTAGAAGAAAAAATTCATCGCTCAGGGCAGTGTAAGAATATTAAATTTACATTTGATGATTTTGGTAAACATACAGGGTTCAGTCAAAAAATGCAAGATGCAATTCACAAGTTTATTGCAACTAACTAGGTAATTTAGTAGCAAAAATGTTTTTGTTTTAATTTTATTTGTATAAATTGGAACAATTAATTTTATTTTTGCGTCAGAGTTTAAAAAGATGTTATCTATTTATTTTTTTTAAGGTATTATGTATTAAAAGAGGCAGAAGGAAGAGTATGAGTATTTTTAAAAACAAAGCTAAAAGAACACCTTTGCTTTTAAGTTTATTTGCTGTTTTAAGTATTTTATTTGCAGGTAATGCGGATGCGTTATTTGTACAAGATTATTCAAAAGATGCAATTAAAGAAAGAATTATAAGACAAGCGATCAAGCAGAAATTAGATCCGGCATTGGCTTTAAGTGTAGCAAAACAAGAGTCAAACTTTAATAAAAATGCCAGAAGTCCGGTAGGAGCAATAGGTTTATTTCAGTTGATGCCAGCAACCGCCAGAGAAATTGGTGTAAATCCATATTACGTTAATGATAATATTGTTGGCGGCATTACTTATCTAAAAAGTATGAAAAAGCGATTTGGAAAAGTTGAGCTTGCTTTAGCTGCATATAATGCAGGTCCGGGTGCCGTAAGCAGGTACAAAGGTATTCCTCCATACAGAGAAACTCGTAATTATGTAAGAAATATTTTAAGGTATTACAATCAATACAAGAAAAATCCGGATCCCGTGCACATAAAATTGCTAGAAGAAATGAAAACTAAAAAAACAAAAACAGCAAAAAAGGCAGCACTACCAGAAAATACAACGACGGAAAAGATAGCGGACAGTATAAAAAAAAATGAAATTAATGTTGAAGAAGTAGAAGTAAATGTAAATAGTAACCCTGTGCATATTGCATTTAGCTTTATAAGAATTATAATAGGATTTTTTAATATTACATAAATGTACTAACTCAAAAATACTTTTCAGATTTTTATTTTTAAATCGTGTAAAAGTTAATAAAGTAAACTATTCTCTGAAAAGAGTAATCTGAAATTTAATAGAGGACCTGTATAAGTAGATAAGAAAAAATTCTTTATATTGATAAAATTTTAAATAGCCTGAGCATTTTAGCTGTTTAGGCTATTTTTAAATTTTTAGAATTAAATAGATAGTACATTTAAAAAAATAGTAAGAATATATAAAATGATTTAAGGTAAGCCTTGAATGTGGGAGGTTATGATCTTATGAAATATAAATATTTACAGCTTATTACCTATACATTAATAATAGTAGGCGCTTTAAATTGGGGGTTGGTAGGTCTGTTTAGTTTTGACCTTGTGGCAACTATATTTGGGCCTATGAGTGCGATGTCCAAGATTATTTATACATTAGTTGGTATATCAGGTGTTACAAACTTGGTATTAGAATTAACAGTTTGTAAATCACCTTCGCGTTGTTATGTTTCATAGTGGATAATATATATAATATATATAAAGGCATATTGATCTGGTTGAAAATATACTAGATCAATATGTTTTTATACTTGGAATTTTTATAAAATAAGTCTGTTTATAAGGGGGTTGATGAAGTAATTAAGTTTTGTAACAAAGATTGATCGTTTTTGAAATTATATATCTCGCATATTCTTTATATATATAGATAGATAACGGCATCATATATAATCAGTGTAGGTTTTTATAATAAGGAGAGTATATATGTCTGTAGGATTGACAAAACTAAGAGTAAGTATGAATTCAAATCCTAGTAAGACAACTGTTCAGGATTTGTCACAGTCACCCAGCACTAGCAGTTCAGCAAATGTTGCTAGCAGTTTTTCAAAAATGCAAAAAGCTAAAATAGAGCTTACAAATGCTAATACCCGCTTAAGCCAATCTACTTCAGAAGTTTCTTCTAGCGGTGCAAGGTTTGCTAATGTTAGCTCAAGTCAAGAAATGTTAAACTTTAATCATCAACAAGATCAAACAAGAGTTGGAGATCTGGTTAGGTGTATTCAATCATTATCTTCCGCAATTGATGGTTCTGTTAATAATCTTTGTGCTAAAGACCAAAAGATTTTAAAATCATTTAATGCTATTAAGCAAATTGATTCATCTATAAGTTCAACAAATAGCCAAATTATCTCTCATGCTCAAATAATCGAGAATGCAGATAAATTAAGCGTACAAAAAGATAAGCAATATAAGCAGCTCACAGCTGTATATAATCAAGCTTCTCAGTTTGATAATCAAGTGGCAAATATAAAAGGTCAAATAAAAAGTATTGACCTTCAAATATCAAGCTTAAAGAAAAAGCTGCTCGGAGGTGGAGTAACAGCTCAACAGCCTAAGATGGATGTAAATGGAAACCCTGTAATTGATCAAGCCACAGGCAAGCCTGTTATGGAGACCAAGACTGTAATATCAACAGCTGACATTCAAGCTCAAATAGACAAATTAGAGCAGCAAAAAAGTGAAATGGAGGGACAAATAAGCACCCTTCAAGGTGATAAAGGCAAATATCTTAATGATAATAATGAGTTATTAGCAAACTACAAAGATTTAGAAAAACGCTGTGCAGCCAGTCAACAGGAAAAAACAAAGGCGCAAAACGCTATAATATCATTGAATAAAAGTATTAACAACTATAAAATGCAAAAATTAAATCAACAGAGAAATATTCTTGGCTTGCACGCTGAGAAAGCAATGATGAGGAAAAAAATAGTATCTGACTCCTCTTGCAAGCAAGGCATAGAAAATAAGCTTTTAAGAGCAGAAAAAACTGCAGAAAAAAGTGGAAAGATAGTAGATAGCAATAGTAAAGTATTTAATGGCTCTAAAGGTAAATTGGAAGCCAGCATGTTAAATAACACTAAAATGCAAAAGGATCAAATGGATAAAAAAACTAACTACGAAGCTTCTTTTGAATTATATAGATCATTAAAAGAAAAGCCAGATAATCAAAACCTTAAAAAATTAAATGTAAATGGATAAAATAAAAAATAATTAAGAGAAAAGAGCACCTTGAAAGGGTGTTCTTTTTTTGCTAATTAAAATCATTCTTAACCTTGCAAGGAGTTAAAACTTTCATAATAGCCGCAGAAACATAATCTAAAACAGCAACAGCCGTAACAGAATGTTCACCCACTTCCGAAGCAGCAATAGTGCCAGCTAATCCATGAATATAAACACCGCCAATAGTTGCATCTAATGGAGAAAGTCCCTGTGCAGCAAATCCGGCAATTATACCGGCGAGGATGTCACCAGTACCTGCAGTAGCAAGCGCAGAATTAGCAAAAGGATTAATAAATACAGTTCCGTTCGGCTGTGAAATAATTGTTTTAGCACCTTTTAAAACAACAATTGTATTAAATCTTAAAGCCGCATTAATAGCAGATTTGATCCTATCAGCCAATACTTCTTGCACAGATATTTTTAATAATCTTGCCAGCTCCATAGGGTGCGGCGTAATCACGGAATTCAACGGTAAAAAAGTATCATTGTTGCAGCTTAGAATATTAAGCCCGTCCGCATCAATAATCGCACATGCTCCCCTGTCCACCAGCTTGTTAATAAAGCCTTTAATAAATTCACCAGTTGACTGGTTAGTGGTTAGACCCGGACCTATAAGAAAAACATTATGTTTAGAGCTTTTATCCAGAGCTTTATTTAGTGAATCAGCACAAATAGAACCATCTTCAGTTTTAGCCATTCGTTCATAAATAATCTCAGGCGTCATTGCAGATACAGCGTTGATCACACTATCCACAGAGCATAAAGTCGAGTATCCTGCACCGGCTTTTAATGCAGCAGTTGTACAAAGATAAGCAGCTCCAGGATAATTTAAACTTCCTGCAATAGAAAATACACTACCGTAGCTCCCTTTGTGAGTGTTGGTATGTCTTTGAGGCAATAATGTTATTACACTACCCGATGTTAGCAGATTTATATTAAATTTTTTGCCGGTTATTAAATATTCAGGAATAGAAATTTTTTCTATAATTAATTCGCCTGTATGATCAGCACCAGGGTATAATACAGTGCCAACCTTTGGTGCAAAAAATGTAACCGTACAATCGGCTTGAACTGCACAGCCTAACACTTGTCCCGTCGCTGAATCAACACCTGAAGGTATGTCCACAGCAACTACATAATTATGAGCAAATTCATTAATAGAATTAATAATATCTTTTAAGTCACCCTTAACCTCAGAATTTAAGCCGGTCCCCAATATCGCATCCACGACTATAGCAGCTTCCGATATATATTGCCTTAGTGCATCTAAACCAATTTCATCAAAATAAATAATATCAGTAAAATGTTTTAATATATTATAATTAATAAGCGCATCACCGGATAAATTTTCTTTTGAATACAAAGATATAACAGATACAGGAATATTTTTTTCTATTAAATGCCTTGCAATAACAAATCCATCGCCGCCATTATTTCCTTTACCACATATTATAAGAACTTCATTCGTAAAAAAGTTATTTTCTTTGATAACATTAATAATTTTGTCGCAAACAGCTCTACCAGCGTTTTCCATCAAAATTATACCGGGTATTCCTAGTTCTGCAATTGCTTTTTGATCGATGTTTTTCATTTGAGAACCGGTTAAGACTTTAATCATAAATACCCCCATTTATTTTTAAATATTATTTACTTTGAGAAGAAAGTTAATGTCTATCACCAAAAATTTGTTTGCCTTATTGCTTCATAAAGTACAATAGATACAGAATTTGAAAGATTAAGGCTTCTTTGATTTTCTTTCATCGGGATAGTAAGACATTTATCCTTGTTGTTGAATATTAAATTTTCGTCTAGTCCTTTGGTTTCGCTGCCAAATACTAAAAAATCCCCCTCTTTATACTCAATATCAGAGTATCGCCTTTGTACTTTTGTGGTTAAGTAATAAAAATTATTCTCATGAAATGCATCTTGTAATTCTTGTAAAGTATTGTATTCTTTTACATTTACATCATTCCAATAATCTAACCCAGCTCTTTTCAAATACTTATCAGTCAGTCTGAATCCTAATTTCCCTACTAAATACAATTCACTACCCGTGCAAGCACATAGCCTTACAATATTTCCTGTGTTTTGTGGTATTTCTGGCTCAACTAAAACAACTTTAAGCGGATTCATTTTGTTTTTCCAGCTCAATAAACTGTTTGCTTTCTAAAATAACAGGTAAACCTCTGACTACGCAGAATATAACTGATAAATATACACAGCCATATGTAAAGTGACTTATAATCGTTTCAAAACTATAACTAAAATTAGGAATGTTAATAAAAATAAGCAATGCAAATGCAATAGCTTTGAATACAGCATAACTAAATCTGCTAAAATTAGAAGCAACAATAAATTTTCCAATTGGAGACTGCATCATAGTATTGGAACCAAATGCTGTATAACCTTGGCTAAGTGCCATACTTCTTAATCCGTCAGTTACAATACCTCTTGTAATAACTATAACAGGTACCCAGAAAGGTATCCAGCCTAATGCACAAAATGCTAACCAATAGACATTTTCTACCACTCTATCGCCAATAATATCTAAAACCGCACCAAATTTAGATGTTTCGTTAAATTTTCTGGCAACATAACCATCAAGTCCGTCCATCCAAATGACTATGATTGTTAAAATAAATGCACTCCAATAAACACCGGCATTTTTTATAAAAAGCATACTAACAATCGCAATAGCCAATATAGTTCTGAATATCGTTATAAAATTTGCCATGTTCACCCCCAGTTATTTTAACTTTAACAACATAAACTATCTTAACATAAATAATTTGTTAACACTAAACAGTTATACTCCCACTAAAATACTTTTCAGATTATTAAATCGAGTTAAAGTTAATAAAATAAACTATTCTCTGAATTGCGAAGCGGGAGTGTTAAAAAGTGA
>JANQLL010000002.1 GCA_028280605.1 Candidatus Gastranaerophilales bacterium | reverse complement strand
GGAGTAGCAGCGCTCTCTTCCATTCTGACACTCAATGAAATCCTAAATGAAGGTGTTTTAAAACCATTAAGAGAAAAAGTAGGTGTAGATAAATTAATTAGCATTTACAGAAATTCTACTATACTTTTCGGATTAGCGTACATTGTTCAAAAGGTAGCTGGGCAAGATAGTAAGTAGTACTATTAAGAGCTGTCGTAAGGCAGCTCTTTAGCTATCAATAAGGTTTAATTTAAGCAACAACATGCCCGACGGTGCAGATGTAGCAGGTACTTCCCATCATGATTTTAATGCTGATGGTGGTGACTATGGAGCTGATTATGGAGTACACGATGCGGCTGGGGATTATACTGGTACTGATGTTGGATTTACTGGTACTTTATCTGCAGATCAACTTGATAATCTTCAAGGAAATTTAAGCAGCTTCTCAAAGTTTGGAAAATACCTGAACCCTATAAATAATGCAGATGATTATATTATAAGTAGTATAAGCTCTGTGTCAAAAAATGCGATAGAATTAATTAAGAAAAAAAGACGCAATAATGAACCAGTTACAGGAAAAGACCTATTAAATTTATCTTTTAAGACAGCAAGAGATTTTATAGCTTTATATAGTATTGACCAAGTAAGCGATATGATATATGATTCTAAAATCCATAATTTTAATGATCAACAATTTATAAGAAAACACAGGCTTACAAATGCAATAGAGTCCGCAAGTGAAAAAGATACAGGTGCGTACAATATGTTTTTAAAAATCCTTAACCACAGGAAAGATGAAGTATTCAATGAAACAAATTGTTTTGAACGTGAGAAAACTATGACAAAACTAGTTGCAAATGGTTTATATACTGTAATTGGATCACTTGTGAGTAAATAATAAAATTTTTTAGAAATAATAATTTTTTTTGTTTTTTATATAATTAGTAAAAGTAGTTGGTAAAAAATAATGCAAATTAAGAATAATAATTTAAGCTTTGATCAATATAGATACTATAAACCTAGGAAAGACCAATCTACAATCGATCAAAGACCTATTGTAAAGCAATTTTTTCTAAAGTCAAAAGATGAAACTGCATTATGCTATACCCCAAGGTTTGCTTTTATTACATCAATGGGACTTTGGGCAGCCCAGAATATATATAATAGATTTTCTGATAAAAAAGTAAATTTTTACTTGGGTACAATCACTGCTTTAACATCTTTCCTTTCAGGCTTTTTATTAATGCTGAAAAGTGATGAAAAAAATGATTACCAACGAAAAAATATCGATAAAATTTTAAGTAAAAAAACTACAAGTTAAATGGACTATCATCAAGGAGCTGTCGTACGACAGCTCTTTTAGCTATCAATAATTAACTGTCAAAAATGTTTATAAAAAAAATTATTAAGCAGTGTTACAAAATTAGTATTTTTATATTCAAGAGCCTGACAAAAGCTCATGATTTCGTTATAATATATATTAAATAAATAAAAAGTATATTAAATAAAAGTTTAGTTTAACATCGGGTAAGATATTGTGAGGCTATATTGCTTTGAGTAATGAAGCTGCAAAAACTGAAGACACATGCCAAAAGGATAATGATAAATACGCATCTATTTTGTATTACAGACTGCGCAATAAAATTGTCTTGTTGCGTCGCTTTGCCAAAAACTGCGACCTCATGGGCTATAAAGACCGCTTGCTTGAGGCAATAAAAACCTCAGAAATGCAATTCGACACTGTAGGCAAAGAGTATATGCATATAATGCGAACAGGCAACTGGAGTAAATTCCTGATTCAAAAGATGGAATTTATTAACATGGGCCTTCAA
>JANQLL010000207.1 GCA_028280605.1 Candidatus Gastranaerophilales bacterium | reverse complement strand
AGGAGGCCAAAGCATGGCTGGTTTCTTTAAAGGAAGCACTCCCTTGTCTGTTGGAGTAAATGCTAATAATGTTATTACTTCTTTTGCGAATTTTAGTCTTAAAGAAGGTAAGTTCTTATTAAAAGGAGCTGGATATGTAACAGCTGCTGGAGGAGGAGCTTATTTGACAAAATCTGCAATTGATAATATGATGGGACACAATAAGCAAGATTCGAGAGTTGTTGTATCAAATCCTGTTGAAAGAGATTATGGTACAATTTCTCAGAAAAAACTTTCCTGGGCAGATAAATGGAGTGAAAAAGAAAACTTTTTTGGAAGGACATCATATAATATCGTTGATAACTTATGGGTGGGAATTCAAACTCCTTTTTTAGGACCAGATTCAAGGCATCTAAATGGAAGTGTTGTTACAGGAAATGATAGGGTAGATGCTTTTGTTGGAAATGTTAATCTTGGATTAACAATTTACGTAGGTCCTTCATATCTAAAGAATATAAGTGGTAATAGTAAAGGTTTTATAGTAGGGAATAGAATTGGTAATAAGGTAATGTATCTAGATAGAGGTTATGTGACAAGGAATGGATATAGATACTCTATAAAATATAACAAGAAAATTAAAGGAAAAGATCATTGGTATCATCTTTTTGATTGGATAAAATGGTAGTATAATGGATGAAAATATTTTAATATTAAAAGAAAATAAGTATAATATTATAAAATATTCTTTTAGTGATAAAAGGCTGGTAGAAATAAGAAGCTTTATTTCAAATATAATATTTAGATTAAAGAATAAATATTTGAACTATTCATATGAATGGTTTAGTATTATTAAATCATTTCAAAATTCTATTAGTATTTTTCTTGTTGAAATAGTTATTCCATCTTATTATTTTGATAATATAGAAATTTATAATGAAGAATTGTTGACTATTAGAAAAAAATTCAATTCTAATAGGTATTTTTCAGATTATAGATATGAAGTTGGAAATATTACTTACTGTAAATTCATCTTTGAAGTTAATGAATTAGACACTATTGAGTATATTTTTCATGAATACTACGATGATAATAATTTTAGGTGGTACATTATTGAGAAAAGTGATAGGGACTCAATATTTGAGCTTAAAGAAAATCTTCTTCGTCCTGATGATCGTAGTATTTTTATTTTAAGAAATATTTTAAATAATAAGATACAAACGTTTATAAAATGTGACTTTTCTGGTAAGAATTTATATTGTTATACCAATCACAGAAATGAAATTATAGAAAAAAAATTGAACTATTGATTAAATAGAATAATGAAATCATATTATCCCCATTTTATCGTGTGGATTATAAGCTTTAAAAAAATCAAACTAATATAAAAAACAAATAGAAATGAACAAATATATTTTCACTCTTATTATCATCTTAAGCATCAGCCCTCTCATTGCCCAGGAGATCCATTACGACTACGATGCTGCAGGCAATCGCATAAAAAGAAAAGTAGTTACCCTTAAAATGGCCAGCGCAGATAATATTAAATTAGATAGCGTAATGGTTGAAGAGCAAATA
>JANQLL010000169.1 GCA_028280605.1 Candidatus Gastranaerophilales bacterium | reverse complement strand
ACGACCGGAAATTTGCAGTAAGCATATTGAAACAAGAAAACGGTGTAGCATTTGGCTACGCTGATATCACAACTCTGAACTATGTATACTTTACATTCGTGGCGTTGAGAGCTTAGGAGATCCAAATGCACAATTGCAAACAAGAGGATAATATCGGAAAGTTGTTTGATAGGCTTAACGAAATCAAAACAGCAATAGCGGAAATAAAAGGCCAGTCAGCTCTAACTAATCAACTTTTGCAAGGGGCTAAAGACTGTCCAGGTTTAGCCGCAAGAGTAGCAAAATTAGAAAAGGATGTAGGGAGTTTAAACATAACAAAAGCTCAATTTATGGCAATTGGGGCTTTTTTAGGCTGCCTAATGTCAGCAATAATATCAATTTTGAAATAAGGAGGATCTATGAAAACATCTGAACATGGCATAAATTTAATAAAAAGATTTGAAGGCTTACGATTGGAAGCTTATAAATGCTCTGCTGGCGTTTGGACTATCGGCTATGGTTACACGCTGGGAGTAAAACAAGGCGATAGAATTACGCAAGAACAGGCGGAACAATATCTTATTGACTATATTCGCAATGCAGAAAAACAGTTAAATGAACTTATCAAAGTTGAGGTATCACAAAATCAGTATGATGCTTTAATGAGTCTGTTTTATAACATTGGATATGCTCAGTTTGCAAGTTCAACCTGTTTGAAACGACTAAACAACAAGGATTATAAAGGAGCTGCTGAAGCTCTTGTCTGGTGGAATAAAGCAGGTGGTAAAATACTGCAAGGCTTAGTTAACAGGCGTGATGCCGAAAAAGAATTGTTTTTACAAAATGAAAAGGAGCAAGCCGTGAACATAGTTGAGAAAATGAATGTATTAGGAAGTGCAGAAACCTTTAAAAAGGTTCAACAAGTAGTAGAGCAAATAGAATTTGAGAATCAAGGCGTAGACGGACAGACTAAAAAACAAATAGCCGTTGATATACTGAATAAATTAATTGACATTCCATTTATCAACGAGGGAACAGAGGCAATTATTTTAGGAATCCTTGTTGATAAAGCGGTTTACTACTTTAACGAGTTTATTTGGAAAAAAGCTAGTTAAAACCCCAAACTTGATAATTTAACTAAGGCAGCCGGTTGGCTGTCTTTTTTATTAGGTAAAAATCTAATATTTATGGATTCAAATAAAGTGGATAAGTAGTTGCTTAACAATTAAACTTAGACAGCTTATAAGTATTGGCTTGCCTTAATTTTTTCCAGCATTTTTGCCTTCATTTTTTTCCACTTTTCAATATCAACATGCTGTCTTTTTTTAATATAATTTTGATAATAGGAAAATATTTCATCTAATTGCTTGTCAGGCTTTAAATCTAATAAACATTTTATTATTTTACTAAATTCATCCAGTGTTTCAAGGTTTATTTTTTGTATTTTATTGGCATTATCTAAATATAAATCAGCATCATTGAATTTTTTTAGCTGATTATTAATTTCTTCAATTCGCTCTTGTATCTTTTCTGGGCCTTGTATTTTTTCTGGGTTTTCTATTTCTTGACTTAATAACATTTTTTCATACTTCTGTTTATCATATTTTAACATTTGAATAGTACAAGCTTGTGGACCAGTGTAATCTTTAATTAATCTAATAAAATCAAAGTTAACCCATTTAAACCAACATTTGTCAAGGATCTGGTTTATTTCTTCCTCAGGTACTTTTAGCATGTTTAGTATTTTAACTACATCTTTATAGGTACTTTCTTTAGTATCAGTTGTTATGCCTCCATACCTGTCAGATGCTTGCATAATTTCTAAGATTTTTTCACTATTTAATTTTGCAAGCTCTCTCAATTCATTGATAGAATCTTTTATTTCTTTTTTTAACTGAATATCCACATTATTCAGACCTGTTATTTTTATTGACTCAAAAGATTGAGCTAACACTTTTAAGGCATAATAAAAAAAACGTAAAAAATATAATTATAAAACTTAATTTTTTCATCTATCTACTCTCCATTTTCAATTCTTTTTTCGCAGACCTTTTTATTAATGTATATCTCCCCAATATATTTGCCATCAGAGTCAACGTAAACATAAATAAATTGAACACCAATATCTAACATTTGCATCAAAACCTTTCTACTGCAAAGATTTTGATGCAAATTAGACTTCATTTCATTCATGAATGCATTAACAGGTAAGTCTTTTTTATGGATATTCAAGTTATACTTGTAGGTTAGACTTTGCTCAATAGTAATAACATTTGTTAGGGTCGTGACTTCATCAATCTTTTGGGGCAGTTGTTTAGAAAGCTGATTAGCCATATTAATAAGTTTTTCATTAATTACTTTTTTAGTGTTTTCCGGCTCTTTTTTTCTGTGCTAATATCCTTTATTGTTTATTGTTTTCTTTTCAGGGAATACATCTTTAATTAGTATTATGCCAACTATTAAATAAAACAAAATGACAATTGCTATAAGTATTTGTTTAAATGTAAACTTTCTAAGAAGTTCATGTTTGCTCTTAAAGGTTTCGAATTTTTTATTAAAAAATTTATAAAGAAAAACAGCTATATTAGCACTAATAGCAAGAACAAGTATTATACCGCTTGAAACAATAAAATCTTCCATCAATCTACCTTTAGTTTATCTTTTTTAATTAAGCAATCTTTATCTTTAGAAATCCCTCTCGGCTTCTTTAACAAGATCCTTTTGGATCATTTGTATTCTTTTTATGTCATAGTTAGCATTTTCAATATACTTATTTACGCAATCTATATAATATCCATAGAGTCTTTTGTATGTAAGCAAATCTGATTTATAAGCCATTAACTCCATTTTATAATTGTCTATTGTCCACGTGTCATTAAATAAAGGCGGATTCGGCTTTAGGGGCTTTCTTGGCTTGGTGCATTTAGGTTTAGGATATTCATTTAAAAAAGTAAAATTACTTCCACCTATAATAATATCTGAGCTACCTATCGTAACTTCTGCATTTGTAGCTGTTGAACAAAAAAATAAGACAACAGAAATAAGAAAAATCACTTTTAGTCTCATCTCTACTCCTCTTTATATTCCAACACTTATTATTAAACTTTTATAGTCTTTATAATCTTCTGTCTTAGCACTTTTTAGGTCTTCCATAACCAAGTATGCAATTCCTAATGTAAAAATTATGTTAATTGGGGTAACTAACCTATATAAAAAATCCACATCTACGCTCTCAATTTCCTTCTCTCATCTCTAAAATCTGTTCATTCTAAAAATTACCTTACCTACTCCTCTTTTTCATCCGCTCGTGGAAAACTTCCATAGCTTTAAAACCTTTTCATGCTTGCCACAACTTGTCCGATTATCTTGATTTCATCAGGGCTTATTGTTTCAACCGGATACTCTTTGTTGTCAGATATTATCCTAACACCGTGTACAGAGATTTGGAGGCGTTTTACTAGTACATTATCTCCGACACAAATAACAAAAATTTTATTATCTTTTATCTCTGTTTTAGATTTATCAATGACTACAAGCTCTTTATCTTGCAGTGTTGGAAACATGCTGTCACCTGAGACAGTAATCATATCTTTATTTTTAGGATTGCTTACTATAACCTTAGGTACTGGTATTACTTCGATAATTTCTTCATTATAATTTATTGAGCCACCGCCAGCAGAACAGGTTATATTAAGCAGGTTTAATTGAAAAAACTCTAATTGCTCTTGCGCTTTATTTTCAGATTTTTTTTCAAGCTCATCAATAGTCTTGATATTTATCTTTGTTTGAAACATCTTACCTTCGCCTGTTAACAAATAGTCGGGATTAATATCAAACCTTTCTTTTAATGCAAGAATCAAACCCGTACTTAACTCATTAGTACCAACTTCAATCTTGCTTATTGCTTGTTTTGATATTCCTAATTCTTCAGCTAACCTTTGCTGAGTTAAATTAAGATTTTTTCTAATTTCTTTTAAGTGTATTCCTGAATGTTCCATATTAATATAATAAAAATCCTAAAATATTGTAACCTGCTAGTTGACTTAAGTAGCTCGTTAGTTTACTATTAATCACATAAGCCAATCAGAATAAAAAACAAGAAAGGTATTAGCAAAGTGATAATAGAAAAAGAAATTAAACTCACTAACCGAGAAAAACAGGTTCTTGAGCTAATTGTCAAAGGTCTTAATAACAGACAAATAGCAAAGGAACTAAACTTTTCAATACATACTGCAAAGGCTTTTGTTTGCATACTTTTACACAAGTTTAATGTTAAAAACCGAGTCGAAGCAGCAGTATTTGCAACAAAGCATAAGCTAGTTAGTTAAATTAAGTCAACTATCTAATTTATAAAAAGAATAACACAAAAAAAATTGACAACAAGAATAGAAATACAGTTTAAATCTTATTTAAACAAATAAAAAAATTTAACAATTTAATATCCCAACACATCTCTGCATTGGCAGGGAGGGGTTTTTACAACCTTTTTATCGTACCTTGAAAATTTAATATAAACGACAGAAAGCAAACTGCCATTAATAAATTGTTAGACACTTGTCGATAGCCTGGTGACCCTTCTTTGAAAGTTCTGGTTTGGCTGTAGAATGTCGAGATACAAAACTTTTAACTCTGTTCATCGATTGGTGGGCAGGTTTAAGGGTTTGAAAGCCCTGGCAGTTAGAAAATAAAAAGGAATAACAAAGTGAAAAAATTTATTGGCACAAAATTAGTTGAGGCGGAACCACAAGAAAAAGACGGAAAAGAAGGATACAAGGTTAAATATCCAGACGGGTATGAGTCTTGGAGTCCAAAAGAAGCATTTGATAAGGCTTATTTCGCTTTTTCTGGAGGTGACAAAGTTTTAGAATCTGATGTTGAAAGCTTTATCTCAATGTATGAGGATAGCAGGTTTGATGCATGTACATGCGTCGTAAAAGCAACTTTGGTTAATGGGTTTACGATTTTAGAACATTCCTCCTGCGTTGACCCTTCTAATTACGACCACGAAATAGGTATTAATATTTGCAAGCAAAGAATAAAAGCCAAAGTATGGAATCATTTAGGCTTTTTGCTTCAAACAGCAAAGGATGGGGTAAACTAAACCCCCAACTCTACCCATTGAACAGCTGATAGGTGGGTAGGTTTGAGGGTTTGAAAGGAGAAAGAGATGAGATCACGTGAAGAAAAGCTACAAGCAATAATTGATTTGCTCAATGATGAATACACTGAGGCATATTGCGGGGACTGCGGCGCCGAGGATGTCCACTTAAAATTTAAATTTGATGGCGACAATGTGCAGCTAGAATGCCCTGAATGCCTTGTGTATTTTGTAATATACAATTTTGACCCCAGTGGGCTAGAGAAAATAAAGAAGATATAGAAAGGAACACAATGCACCAAGCAGTGATAGATTTAGACCGCATAATACAAGAATTAGAAGAGAAAAATCACGAAGAGACAAAAGCAATCATCAAGCATCTCAATCAAGCAAAGATGCTTATTGAACAGCATTATAATTTTAGTTTCTAACTCTCTGAGGGTGCGCTTTTGGCATATACACTACCCCGCACCCTCTTTTTTTATAACAACTTACAACAAATAGAAAGGAGAAAACCTTAACTCTAATTTCTACACCATTTTTAACACCAAATCCAAACATCAGGCAGTGAGTGTGACACAAGCTTATTGCCTGTCGTTTGGATTTAGAGAGGAGGAAAGAAAAATTTTTGAAAAACTATTAAGAATAAACAACAAAGAGCTTACAATCAGCTC
>JANQLL010000157.1 GCA_028280605.1 Candidatus Gastranaerophilales bacterium | reverse complement strand
ATCACCAAATAGTTCTCTACCGTCATCGATTTTTCCATTTTCATTTCTATCAAGAGCTAAGAAGCCGTCATTGGTGTCAATCCAGCCACAACTTTCAGCAAAACCATTTGCGTCAAGGTCAAAGTATACACCGGCGGTAAATCCTAAGGTGTTTATACCATCACCGTTTAGGTCTATAACGAGAGGGCTGACAGTTGTTTTTGCAGGTTCCCACTGGTCTTTTATATTATTATTTATCTGATCTGTATTTATTTTTCTGTATAACTTTTCTTCTGAATTCGTATCGTTTACAGGTCTAAGTGAAGCTAGTTGGAATTCAATTTCAGGGCTTACCTCGCTTGGTTTATCATTATTATATTGAACTTTACGTTCATGTTTACCACTTTCGTCATATATATCAACAGACAATAGTTTTCCATCTTCGTCATAAACCCAACTTTCTTTAATTTTGCCATTTGGATGATACTTTTTGATAGATGAAATATCACCATCTTCATCAAATGATTGTTGTTCTAAGACACGTCGATTCTCACCTATTATTTCAATTCTTTTAATCTCATTATCTTTAGTATCAAGGTATTTTTCTAAAGTTCGAGTTCCATCCTCATTTGGTTTATAGTGGTCCCAAGTGCGTTCTGTTGGATCATATGACCAAACTTCTTTATAGTTGCCGTTGGCATCTGTAGGTTGAGTTTTGTTTCCATCTTTATCAAAATAAACAAATTTATCACTATTACCAATAAGCTCTCCATCCTTAACTTGAAACTTATAATCAGCAGCAAAATTTCTGGCCTCGTTAATGGCTTCAGGGCTTAGATTGGTGGGTTTTGCTTTCTCACTTGGTTTTAGTTTAGTAGGAGGGGTAGGGAAATTATCGGTACTTGGATCTGTATTACCAGAGTCAGGTGGATCAGATGGATTACCGGTATCATTGCTACCAGAGTCTGATTTTTTATAAACAGAGTTTGTAAATTTAAGCGTTTTTGTTTTATTAGTATCAACACTCTCTTCCTCTTCTTCTATGTTTATCGTGATTCCCAGATTACCATTTTTAAATTTGTGTATGCTTATTACATCACCATTAGTATATATTTTTAAGTAAGTGCCGTCTACACCATTCCAGGAATAATAATTACCATCACTAGCTTTAAGACTTTCCCAGGTACCACCTCTTTTTATTGTGCCACCAGCTATCTTAGTATCATTATATAATATTTGTCCTGCACCATCTTGGGCAGAAATTGTATCACCAGTATCACCAGAATCACCAGTATAAAGTTTAAATGTATCATAGCCTTCGCCTCCACTTAAGTAATCAGGTCCTCCTCCTCCAATAATTAAATCATCACCTTTACCAGCTCCAATAAAGTCTATACCTTGACCGCCATAAATTGTATCATTATCAGTACCACCAGATATCATATCATTGCCAACATCTCCCCATAGAGTATTATTATTACCTGATTGCACGTTAATTGTATCATTACCAGAGCCACCCAATATAATATTATTATTACCTTGTGAAATTATTAAATCTCCACCTTGCCCTCCTGTCAAAATATTTGAATCCCCTTTTTGGATTATTCTATCAGTACCTTCATTCCCATTCAAATTATTCTCATTGCTTTTTTTATAATCTTCATTATCCAGGTCAGTATATTGAATTAAATTATTTAAAAGAGAGCTGAGGTAGAAAGAATAAGGATTTAAACCATCTACATCAATAATCAAATCATTATCAGACCCACCAGATATTGTATCGCTGCCAGCACCACAAAATATAGTATCATCTCCGCTGCCACCCTGTATACTATCATTTCCTATAGTATCATTATCTTTATCTCCAAATACAACATCGTTCAATGCTCCTGCGTCAATAGTGTCATTTCCACTTTCTCCAAAAATAAGATCACGTGTTTCTAGTTCTTTATTATTCTCAGGGTCAATATAGTAAGATATATTATTTTGATCTCTTCGCTCAGTCACCACACCAGCACTATTTCTTTTTACATAATCTTCTGGGACATCAACAATCACTCTTAAATCTTCTATAATCTCATCAAAATTTTCTTCACTTTCTATCCAAGGCGCATATAAGGATACAAGTTTTTCTTTCCCCTCCTTAAAGCTCTCTTGGCGAGTTTGAACTGTAAAATCTCCTTGGAGTGGATAATCAGTATTTGCGGCTGAAATCATATAAGAAAATCTATCATCATATCTTCTTATCCTTTTCTCATGCTTATAAAACATTTCAAATACTGACTTTGCTTCTTCAACTGATATATCAAAAACATTATTATTATCATTTCTATTATTTTCGTTATTATAAAGGCCAAAAAGTTCACTTTCGAAATATCGCCGTTTTGCTGTACCATTATCCTGCTCAAGATTAGAATAATACCTTATTTCATACCAAGCTTCAGCTCTATCGTTATTACTTATAGCATTGTTAAGCCCACTTCCTAAAAGATCGGGAAGGTGATAAGCCAACGATACTAATGCTAAATACTCTTTTGAATTTTGTGAAAAATTCCTATTAATTCTGGAGCTTACTTCATTTTGATAACCAGGAAGTATGTGATAAATTAGCTGAATAGCCTGAGTTCTTGTAATACTTATTTGGGGATTTAAACTAAGTAGGTTAGCTCTGTATCCCTGCTTATCAGTTCCCCAGGTTGTTATAGCTGCTCTTTGAGTAGTACTTAAATTGGCATTAATAAAATCAAGGTCTGCTATTATAGCATTAGCACTTCGTGAGTTAAAGTCATAACCAAAACCAATAACTGGGTTTCCATCGGGGTCAGGTACTAGAAGTCCAGTTGAGTTTGAATTTGCATGATCATTCCATAAAGGATTGTTTTCACTTCTTGCAAGAACTTCAGCAATCCAATATTGATAATTCGTTCTATTTGGCACAGGATTTATTATTATATTATTAACATCTCTATTATTATAATCTATATAATCTCTAGAAATTATTCTTAAAACCATAAATTATATCTCCTTTTAATTAAAATAACAAACATCCTTTTTTTTACCATAACCTTTATATTCAAATAAAACGCTATGGATTTCATTAATACTCGGAAATAATTTTCTAAGCAAAAAGTACGGTTTACCTTTATAAAATATCAACGTACTCCAGTAATATCTACTAATGCTCATGTGTTCTGCCCATTTTGTTTTATTTTTAATTTCAGGATATTTCTCTAGTATAAAAACATCTATTACACCAAATTTTGTTATTTTTTTTCCTAATATAGAAGTACTATATGGCTTTAGCCATATCCTATCATAATGATAGCCTCTAGGATCGTCAAAAAATTTTTTATTAACACCTTTTACTGGATAGTTGACAGGTGTCTGAAATTTTTTTTCGAAATTTTTTCCTGATAAAGCCCAAATATTTATCTGTTTAAACGGACTCCGTTCACCTTTATAGGGCTTAATGCAATATGAAGTTAACGTAAATTCTTTTCCATCTCCAAATAAATCTACTGACGTCCAATAATTTGGGGGGCCTTGCGGTACTTTAGACTTTTTCCACTCACCAAATTTATATTTTTTTTCATTACCTTTAATAAACTGATTACATAACTCGTCATTTCCACTGTATAAAATTTCATTATACTCAATTAGGTTTTCAATATCGCAATAAAATGAAGAACTTGATCTAATTTTTTCATCATTTTGTATGAGACCAAAGCGTTTTTTATTTTTCTCTTGTTGAATTTTTTTAAGCTCTCGCTTTTTTGCATCTTCTTTTGTCATTCCATCAGCTTGCGCTTTTAATGGTATTAATATACACAAAAATATAAAAATTGAACAATAAATAATTTTTTTACTCATATGTTTACTCACTTTACTTTTTAGTTGTATTCTTTGATTTCTACTCATTTGTAACTTCCTTTTTAATAATCTTTTTACACAATGTTTTCATATTATTAAAAATTGGTGTTACAGAGGAGGTTCAGGTTAGGTATTTTTTTCATTTTTTACGCACCTTGTAACAAACTACTAACTAAAAGTTCTATTAAATTATATTTACTTCGATATATTTTATATTCCCCAATAAACAAATTTTTAAACACGTTTTTGCGATTTTTCTTAAAATCTTAACATTATAAAAATAAATAAATCAGTTTGAAATATTGATACTAATTAGAATATTGGCAATAAAAAACAATTGGGTTATTGTAAAGATTTTATGCTGGATTTTAATAACTGCTACAAATATAATGTTAATAACTATACTAAAATTGTAGGCGGAGTAGAAGCTTTTAGAGGGTTTAGAAAATGTAAATTTTTTCATTAAGCAATGTTACAAAATTAGCATTTTTACATTCAAGAGCCTGCGGATATTTTTAAAAAGTGCTACAATATATATTAAAGATATAAGTTGTAAGCATATCCGGTTTTTAATTTTATTATGAAGAGAATCTAAAGGCTAAAAAATGAAAATAACTCAAAACGTTAAAACAATATTTTCTATTTTGTGGAGCATCGTAATATTTCTATGCCCAATTATAGCCCCACAAAATTTAACTAACGGGAAAAAGCTTTCTTTTTCCGCTTTTACGCGTATTGATATTGATTTTTATAATATATTTTTATTTTTAAAAGAATTAAAAAAGAAAATAATAACAAATAATAATAATAAAGCTGATACCACATCAGCACAAACTAGCATTAAAAACAAAAAAGAAGTATTAAATAAGCTTGATGCTAACAGTCAAGTATTAAATCAATTGCTAAAACTTTCAAATTCATTATCCTACAAGAGATTAAAGGATGCGCTAGCCACGCAAAATTTAATTTCCAGGCACTATTTTTCCCGCTTACAGGATAAGTGTGCCTTTTTATACCCTTTTGTAAGCAAAAATCATTGCAGTCAAAATAATCTTTAATTTTTACATCACATACAGTTGAATATTTTTTTTGGCTCTCTTTAAGGCTAAAAGAAGCGGATTTAGTAATGGGCGTTTTTCCTACTTGCGGAAAGCGCCCTTTTTGTTAATAAAATTAGAACAAGTTAATAGATATTAAATTTTGAAATATAAATTCTTATAAATATTATTGTATATTGTATATTTTTAAAATAAAATTAAAGTTAGGAAGTTAACTTTATTATCAAATAGTAGCTTATAATACTGAATTAATAGGGTGGAAGATGGCAAAAATAAAAAAGAAAAATGAAAAGAGCATGGAGGAGACTCTATGGGATTCAGCGAATAAATTGCGTGGAAGCGTTGAGTCAGCTGAATATAAGCATGTTGTTTTAAGTTTGATATTCTTGAAATTCATAAGCGATACGTTTGAAGAGCGCAAGCAAGAACTTATTGATGAAGGCAAAGAAGCCTATATCGATATGGTTGAGTTTTATACAATGAAAAATGTATTTTATCTTCCTGAAGAATCTCGCTGGAGCTATATTAAACAAAATGCAAAACAGCCTGACGTTGCCATAAAAATTGATACCGCCTTATTTACTATAGAAAAAAATAATAAAGCTCTCAAAGGAGCATTACCGGATAATTATTTCTCTCGTATTGGTTTGGATGTAAGTAAGTTATCAGCGCTTATTGATACAATTAATAATATTGATACTCTTAAAGACAAAGAACAAGATATAGTCGGCAGAGTTTATGAATACTTTCTAAGCAAATTCGCTCTTGCCGAGGGCAAAGGAAAAGGGGAATTCTACACGCCTAAAAGCATTGTAAATCTTATTGCCGAAATGATTGAACCATACAAAGGCAAAATTTATGACCCCTGTTGCGGTTCAGGTGGCATGTTTGTTCAGTCTGTTAAATTTATTGAAAACCATCAGGGTAATAAAAAAGACATTTCTGTATACGGTCAGGAATACACATCTACAACATACAAGCTGGCAAAGATGAACCTTGCCATTCGCGGGATTTCCGCTAACCTTGGAGATGTTGCTGCTGATACATTTTCTAATGACAGACACCCGGATTTAAAAGCTGATTACATTATGGCCAATCCCCCTTTTAATCTTAAAGCCTGGCGAGCCGGCGACGAGCTGACAGAGGATCAAAGATGGGAAGGTTATGAAGTGCCTCCTGCAAGTAATGCTAACTATGCCTGGATTTTGCATATGGTATCAAAATTATCAGAAAACGGCGTTGCAGGGTTTGTACTGGCTAATGGTGCTTTATCAGGAGGTGGCGAGGAAGCTAAAATTCGCCAAAAATTAATAGAAAATAATCTTGTTGAAGCAATATTAATATTACCAATGAGAATGTTCTATACAACTGATATTAGTGTAACTGTCTGGATTTTAAATAGAAATAAAAAAGCTCACAATTTTGATGCTGGCAATATTGTTAGAAATTACAGAGAACGTGAAGAAGAAGTGTTGTTTATGGACTTACGCCAAATTGGGGAGCCATTTGAAAAAAAATTCATACAATTCAATGACCAGCATATTAAGGATATAGCCCAAACTTATCATAACTGGCAACAAGGTATCGATTATGAAGATATTCCTGAATACTGTTATTCAGCAACTAAAGAAGAAATTGCATCAAAAGATTATTCACTTGTGCCTAGCAAATATATTGAATTTGTAAATAGAGACGAAAACATAGACTTTGATGAAAAAATGGCTGGATTACAGGCCGAATTTACAGAGCTTTTAAGAGAAGAAGAAGCATCAAAACAAGAGTTATTAAAAGTATTTGAAGAGTTAGGATATGCGATCAGATTATAAACCTATCGGAAAATATGTAAGACAGGTAAGTCTTAGAAATAATGACTTTAGGGGGCTTGAGTTAAAAGGCATTAGAATTAACAAAGAGTTTATGCCTTCAGTTGCAAACGTTACTGGTACCGACTTGTCTAAATATAAAGTAGTTCAAAAACATCAATTTGCATTTAATCCTATGCACGTTGGAAGAGATGAAATCTTGCCTGTCAGTATGCTTGAAGCTGATGAAGATATAATTGTTTCACCTGCTTATATAGTATTTGAAATTATTGATAAAAATGAGTTAGACCCTGAATATTTAATGATGTGGTGTAGAAGACCAGAATTTGATAGAAATGCTTGGTTCACAACCGATAGCAGTGTAAGAGGCGGATTCAGTTGGGATGCTTTTTGTGAAATGGAACTCCCTGTGCCGTCTATCGAAAAACAACGAGAAATAGTCAAAGAATACAATACAATAATTAACCGTATAAAGCTTAATGAGCAACTAAACCAAAAACTTGAAGAAACCGCGCAGGCTATTTATAAGCAGTGGTTTGTGGATTTTGAATTTCCTATATCAGAAGAATATGCTAACTCCATCGGCAAAATAGACTTAGTGGGTAAACCATATAAGTCCAACGGCGGCGAGATGGTTTTTAATAAGGAGCTTGAACAAGATATTCCGATAGGGTGGGAGTATGGAAGTTTAAGCAATATTGTAAAAATTACAATGGGGCAATCTCCTTGTGGTTCAAGTTATAACCAGATTGGTAATGGTGAAATATTTTATCAAGGAAGGGCTGAATTTGGATATAGATATCCAACTGTTAAAACTTATACAACTCAACCAAAAAGAATGGCTTCTAAAAATGATATTTTAATGAGTGTTAGAGCACCTGTTGGTGATATAAATATTGCCGCAGAAGATTGTTGTATTGGAAGGGGCTTAGCAGCATTAAAAAATTTAAAAAAGCAAAATTCATTTTTACTGTATCTTATGTTGAATATCAGACCTATGTTTGATGTATCAAACGATGAAGGGACTATTTTTGGATCTATAAATAAAGATACTTTTAATAGTCTTCCCATACTTATCCCTAAAGACGATATTGTTGATTTATTTCAACACAAAATAGAGAAAGTAGACAATGTAATTTCTTTAAAATGTAAAGAAATAAATAAGTTACTTCAGTTTAGAGATTTATTATTTGTTTGTATGGCATCAAAACAACTGGAGGCGATGTTGTGATAAAAACACTTAACCTGAATAAAACCTGGGATTTAAAGGGCTATTGGTCTTTACTTAATAGTGATGGTAAATTAGAATCTATTGCTGGTATTTTAGTTTTATCACCTGATGATATTCGCTTAACATTATTTAGATCTAATGGACCTAATTTAGATATTGGGGCTGCTGAGTATAATTTGGATACTATCAAAGGACAACTTCTTAGTGGTGAGAAAGTAACATTAGTCGATGCTATTTGGGCAAACTCATCCGATATACTAGCAATATATTGCATTGTAGGAGAACATTATGAATCAAGCAAAGATATAGTGTTTGATTCGTTTTTTGCATATCAAAAGGATTTAAGAAATTGGATAATGAAAAAAACATCCACTACTGAATGGCAAGAAAATGGGTTTGAAATAAAAGTTGAATATCCTAAAAAAGATTTTGATATTAATATTAATGAGAATTTTAATATTTCTAATTTTTATAATACAAATTATTCATCGAGTATTTCTAAGGACCCGGCATTTGAACAAAAAGTTTATATAAATTTCAAATCTCTCAAGACCCCCTTTGAATTAAAAGAAGTTATCACAAAATATTTTTACACTTGGAATATTTTATTCTCCATAATGGTTGGTAGAATATGTAATATTGATTACTTAATTGGGGTCAAAGATGAAAAAAATATTCATATTTTTTTTAGAAAAGATCACTATAAAAATAAAGATATTCTAACTTGCTTGATGTTTCTGCCTTTTTATTCTGTAAAAGATGATTTAGAAAATATATTAAAATCTTGGTTTAATGAGGAAAAAGAAAAAAATATCTATGCAAAAGAACTTTTTATAAGTGGATTCACAGAAACAAATAAGCTTACAAAAGAAAGCTTTTTGAATTTATTTCAGGCATTGGAAGGCATGGCTGAGTTGACTCAATTGAGTTATTACCTTGATGAAAAGCTATTTAAAGAGTTAAAACAAACTATAGAAACATTCTTGGAAAAAAAAGGTTGTAATAGTAGTACAAAAAAGAATTTTAAAAAAAGAATAGCAAATTTAAATAAAAAAAATTCAGCAGAAGATTTCTTACAAAGATTGATTTCAGAAAAGGTTGATTCTCAAATTGCAGACAAATTAAAGATTGATAAAGATTATATATCTAAAATGACAAAAGTTAGGCACCATCTTTCACATAATAAAGGTAGTAACTATAATTCAATTGTTTCATTCAATGAATTTCATAATATGATCAACAAAATGATTATAATTTTGATTTACTATTTTTTAGTTCAGAACAATGTGCCTGAAGCTATTATTAAAGAGCGAATTCTCGAACATTCTAACTGGATAGGAAATTTTATTAGGCATATAGAGAGAACAAATGAATAAATTTACTGAAGAAAAATTAGAACACGCAATAATAGAGCTTCTTGGCGATGTTGGCATTCATTATGCTATAAACGAAGTATTAAAGTAAATAATGAGTAAAGATATATAGGTTTTATATTATGGCTCAACCCTTTACACCGCAAAAAATGAATGATATTTTTGATAATTTAGAAACAAATGATTTTGAATATGTTCTAAGAAAATTAACTGAGACATTAAAAATCTTGAGTTGTTATGAAGAAACTGATGAGGTAGAGGCTGATATACAAGATGATATCGATAATTTGAAAGAAATTTTAATTGACGTAATATCAAGTATGGCATCAAAACAACTGGAGGCGGTGGTGTGAGTGAGGCAAGGCAAAGCATTTTAACCTTAAATAATACTAGAGCAAAGGTGTTTTTTTTAAGAAATGAAAATTATACAAATATTGACTTACCTGTTTACTTTAATTTTAAGCCACTACTAAAAGCATTAAATAATAAATTATATGGGAGAAAGCTTTCTGATTTTCAGAAGGATAAGCCAGACTCCTTAGATGGAATAAATCATACTATTATAAATAATAAAGATGGATATTATGCTTGGAGACCATTGCAATTAATAAACCCCGCTATATATGTTGATATGGTAAATTGTATTACTGAAAAAGAAAATTGGAAACTTATAAAAAGTAGGTTTAAAGATTTTTCTAAAAATCCAAAAATTAGATGCATGAGCATGCCTGTTTATAATTCCAATTATAAAAAGAGACAAAAAGCTGAGCAAATTCTAAATTGGTGGCAAAATGTTGAACAGAAATCTATTGAGCTAGCTCTTGATTTTACTTATTTAATAACAACTGATATTACTGATTGTTATGGAGCAATTTACACTCATTCAATAGCTTGGGCTATGCATACTAAAGTAGTTGCCAAGCAAAACAGAGCAAAAAAATCTTTAATAGGTAATAAAATTGACAAATATTTTCAAAGCATGTCTAATGGTCAAACAAATGGATTACCTCAAGGATCTACATTAATTGATTTTACAGTGGAATTATTATTAGGATATGCTGATGAATTATTAACTGAAAAGATTGGTGAACATATTACAGATTATCAAATTATTAGATATAGAGATGATTATAGAATTTTTGTAAATAACACGCAAGATGGTGAAAAAATTGTTAAGTATTTAACTGAAGTATTAATCGATTTAGGATTAAAATTAAACCCATCCAAAACTGAAGCTACAAAAGATGTTATATCAGGTTCTATAAAAAAAGATAAAATGTACTTGATTAGAAATAACAGTATAAATGAAAATATACAAAAAGAGCTTTTATTAATACATGATATAGCCTCAAATTTCCCTAATTCTGGTACTCTAAAAGTATTATTAACGAATTATTATAAAAAAATACAACCTAATTGCTCAAAAGATAATATAAAAGCTCTTGTAAGCATAGTAACAGATATTGCTTATAATAACCCTACAACTTATAATTTATGTACAGCCATTATTAGTAAATTAATAAACTGTTTAGAAGATTCATTAAGACTTGAATATATAGAAAAAATCAATAAAAAATTTTCTTTAAGACCAAATACTGGGTTTATGGATATTTGGTTACAAAGAATAAGTTTGAATATTGATAAATCTATAGAGTATGAAGAAAAATTATGCAAACTTGTCAAGGGCGAAAACTTAGATATTTGGGATTTATCTTGGCTTGATACCACAATAAAGACAGTATTTGATAATAATATTATCATAGATGAAGAAGCCTTGAAAAAAATGGATAATATAATTTCTCAAAGTGAAGTAGATATATTTAATAAAAACGACTATGATTCAAGTATTTCAGTCGAATTTATTGAAGTAAATAATGAATAATAACATATAGGTTTTATATTATGGCTCAACCCTTTACACCACAAAAAATGAATGATATTAAATTGGATATTAGCAGAGGAAGATTAAATCTGGAACGGAGAAAATATCAAAACAGAACAAGGCAATGCATAATACTCGCCAGACTTGATTTTAACAGTCCGCACCGCAACCCTGACGGAGAGGAAATAGGCGTTCCTCATTTACATTTGTACAAAGAAGGATATAATGATAAATGGGCATATCCCGTACCTACTGATATTTTTTCAAATACGGATGATCATTTTGAAGTTTTAAATGATTTTATGAATTACTGCAATATTACTGATAAGCCTAATTTTAATAAAGGAATAAATTTATGGAAAATTTAAACCTGCTTATTAATAATTATTATAATTGGTTGAAAGAAAAAACTGATTTCAAAAAAATCAGTAATTACTATAAAATTACTACGCCATACTTAGATAGACATAATGACTATATTCAAATTTATTTAAAAAAAGAGAATGATAACTTTATTTTAACTGATGACAGCTATACGATAGAAGATTTAATTCAATCAGGTTGTAATATTGATACACCTAATAGAAAAAAATTGTTGCAAATAGTATTAAACGTTTATGGAGTAAGCTTACATAATGAAGAATTATTTGTAAAAGCTAATAATGACAACTTTCCACTTAAAAAACACAATTTAATTCAAGCTATACTTACTGTTAATGATATGTTTTATTTAACAAAACCTAATATTGAAAATTTATTTTTTGAAGATGTTAAAAACTGGTTTGATGTTTCTGACATAAGATACTCTGAGAGGGTTAGCTTTATGGGACACTCCGGTTATCCCAGAATGTTTGATTTTTTAATTTCAAAATCAAAAAATGCGCCTGAAAGAATTATTAAAACAGTAAATAATCCAAGAAAAGCCAGTGCTGATAATATTATTCTGGAATGGCTTGATACAAAAGAAATAAGACCGGAAAATTCAAAAGCCTATACTATTATAAACAATAGAGAAAAAACTGTATCTTCTAGTATAATTGAAGCTCTTCAAAATTACGATATAACTCCAATCAAATTTGACGAAATAGATAAATATAAACAGGAACTTGCAGCATAAATGAATAAATATATAGGGGATAAGGTTATTTAAATGATTTTTATTGAAGAAAATTTGTTGACTGTAAATTATAAAAAAACGTTCACAAAATTTTTTGTTGACTCTCTGCGTTACACAAATTTATTTATTGACTATAATTTTATAAAAAACGTTAGCAAATTTTTTAAAGGTATTAAAATAAATTCAGGTAATATAAAGATTAACTTAATGGGATGCTTGGTATAAATGACTAAATTCACGGAAGAAAAATTAGAACACGCAATAATAGAACTACTTGGGGAGGTTAATATTCCTCACGTACATGGCCGGAGTATTGAGCGTGATGATTCTGATGTTCTTTTAAAAGAGGATTTAAGAACTTTTCTTTCTGAAAAATATCAAAAAGAAAAATTAACCGAAAGCGAAGTTAATTCTATAATTCGCAAGCTTGAAACATTTTCTCATTCTGATCTTTACGAAAGCAATAAAACTATTATGAAGATGGTTTCTGACGGCATTGTCTTTAAACGTGAAGACCATACTCAAAAAGATTTATTAATTCAGCTTATTGATTACAGCGAAGAAAATAAAAATATTTATAAAGTAGTTAACCAGCTTGAGATTGCAGGCTACGAAAAACGCATTCCTGACGGTATTTTATACATTAACGGACTTCCTTTAGTTGTATTTGAATTTAAATCAGCCATAAGGGAAGAAGAAGCCACAACCTTCGACGCTTATACTCAGCTTACTGTCAGGTACAAGCGAGATATCCCCGATTTATTTAAATATAATGCTTTTTGTGTAGTTAGCGATGGCGTAAATAATAAAGCGGGCTCTTATTTCGCCCCTTATGAATTCTTTTATTCATGGAGAAAAATAGACGGCAATGAAAAAATAGCAAAAGAAGGCATAAGTTCTTTATTTACTATGGTAAAAGGCATGTTTGAGCATAACCGCCTGCGCGATATTATAAGAAACTTTATTTATATTCCTGATAAATCAAGCAAAAATGAGAAAATATTGTGCCGTTATCCTCAATTTTATGCAGCAAATAAACTCTATCAAAATATTAAAAAACAACGCAAACCACAGGGGGGCGGAAAAGGTGGAACATATTTCGGAGCCACGGGCTGCGGAAAAAGTTTTACAATGCTATTTTTAACTCGCTTACTTATGAAAAGCGTTGATTTTTCGAGTCCTACAATTGTATTGATTACTGACAGAACAGACCTTGATGATCAGCTTTCAAAACAATTCGTGAATGCCAAGGGTTACATTGGCGATGAAAATATTATTAGCGTTGAAAGCCGCAATGAACTGGGAGAACTACTAAGAGGTCGAGACAGTGGAGGAGTCTTCTTGACTACTATTCATAAATTTACTGAAGATATACAACTTTTAACTGATAGAAATAATGTTATCTGTATTTCTGACGAAGCTCACCGTTCTCAAACAAACTTAGAGCAAAAAGTCAGAAGAACAGAAAATGGTGTAAAAAAAACTTATGGTTTTGCAAAGTATCTCCATGATTCATTGCCTAATGCAACTTTTGTCGGTTTTACCGGTACACCAATTGATGCAACGCTTGATGTATTTGGAGAAGTAGTTGACTCCTACACAATGACTGAATCTGTTAAAGACGAAATCACTGTAAGAATAGCGTATGAAGGTCGCGCTGCTAAAGTATTGCTTGATAATTCAAAACTGCAAGAGATTGAACGGTATTACAATCAATGCGCTGAACACGGAGCAAGCGAATATCAGATTGAAGAAAGTAAAAAAGCTACTGCCAAAATGAGCACTATTTTAGGAGACCCTGATAGGCTCAAAGCACTTGCCGTTGATTTTATAGAACATTATGAAACCAGAGAAAAAGAAGGCTCAACTATAAAAGGCAAAGCTATGTTTGTTTGCAGTTCTCGTCCTATTGCTTATGAATTTTATAAAGAATTAATTGCACTACGTCCTGAATGGGAAGAAATCAAGCCTTGCGAAGAAGGAGCTGAATTAAGCGAAAATGAACGTAAAAAAATTAAGCCGATGGAAAGAATTAAAATGATTATGACCAGAGGCAAAGATGACACTAAAAAATTGTATGATATGCTTGGCACTAAAGAATATCGCAAAGAGCTGGACAGACAATTTAAAAATGAAAAATCTAATTTCAAAATAGCTATTGTTGTTGATATGTGGCTTACAGGATTTGATGTTCCTTTTCTTGATACTATATATATTGATAAACCAATTCAAAGACATAACCTTATTCAAACTATTTCAAGAGTTAATCGTAAATATAAAAATAAAGAAAAGGGTTTAGTCGTTGATTATATTGGCATAAAAAGGCAAATGAATCTTGCTCTCGCTCATTATTCAAAGACAGACAGCAAAAATTTTGAAGAAGTTGAGCAGTCTATTATTGTTGTTAAAGACCATTTAGACTTGCTAAATAAAATGTTTTATAAATTTGATTCAACTCCTTATTATAAAGGAGCACCGTTAGAACAATTAAACTGTTTAAACAATGCTGCTGAATTTGCAATGATTACTGACAAACAAGAAAAACGTTTTATGAATCTGGTAAAACGTTTAAAAGCAGCTTATGACATTTGTTGTGGCACAGATAAAATTTTTCAGCAGGAGCGTGATTATATCCATTTCTATATGGCAGTTCGTTCAATTGTCTATAAACTTACAAAAGGAGATGCTCCAGATACAGCCCAAATGAACGCAAAAGTAAGAGATATGATAAAAGATGCACTCTTAAGTGACGGAGTTGAAGAAATATTTAAACTCGGAAGTGAAAAAAATTCTGAAATAGATATATTTTCGGATGATTATCTTGAAAAAATAGACAAAATTAAACTACCGAATACTAAAATCAAGTTATTGCAACAGTTATTAGCCAAAGCAATAGATGAGTTTAAAAAGGTAAATAAAATAAAAGGGGTGGATTTTTCCAAAAAATTCCAAGCTTTAGTTGAAAAATACAATGAACGTAAAGAGCAAGATGTTTTACGTAGTGAAGTATTGGAAGATTTTACAGACGAAATTATAGATTTATACAATGCTATGCGTAAAGAAAAAGAATCCTTCGCCGGCATGGGTATAGATTTTGAAGAAAAAGCATTCTATGATATTTTAAAAGAACTTGCTCATAAATATGACTTTGAGTACCCCGAAAACAAATTGATTCCATTATCTAAAGAAGTTAAAACTGTAGTTGATGATAAAGCTAAATACGCTGACTGGAATCAACGTGACGATATAAAAGCGGAATTAAAGGTCGATTTGATCATGCTTTTAGCTAAACATGACTACCCCCCTGTAGATAAGGATGAGGTGTATAAAGAAATCTTTGAGCAGGCAGAGAATTTTAAGAAGCATAGGTAGATTATGGATAAACAGTTAAATTTGTTAAATTAGGGTTCTTAAATAACTTACCTGATTCAGATAGAAATCATATTTATATATTTTGTTCTTGATGATAATTTTTTCGATCGAAAAAATTATCATCATTTTATAGCCTACCTTCAAAGTATACACTGAGCTGTTGAAAAATCAAAGACCAGTTATGAATAGGCATAGTCCATTTTTCACTTATATTCCTGCTCACAAGGTATAAAAGCTTGAACAGACTGTCATTTGTTCTAAATGAAGTTTTTGTTTTAGTAATATCAATTAGCAGTCTATAAAGTATTAACTATCCAGTTAGAGCCAACTATTGACTTGATAGTTTCAGAATTGCTTTCGTAGAATAAAGAAGCT
>JANQLL010000077.1 GCA_028280605.1 Candidatus Gastranaerophilales bacterium | reverse complement strand
ACTAATTTTTTATAATTGTATTATTATTTATATCTTTAATATATATTTTAGCATTTTTTTTAAATTTACGCAGGCTCTTGAATAGTAAAAATACTATTTCTGTAACATTGCTTAATAAAATATTTTTCATATAAGCAAGCCATCTATAGCTGAAAAAGTCTCCGGTAAACTTACGGAGATGTCTAAATCTCTAGATACAAGGGATATGGATAAAAAAGAAAAAGAAACAATACGAAAAACCTTAAGAGAAGCATCTAATGATATGAATGTCATTGCTCAATATGTAAAAAATAATGAACATAAGCCTGCATCTATAGCTTTTAAAGGTATGACCAGAGACAAAGCGGAAAGAGTTTTAGATAAATTAGCTGATAGAGGAGGTCACGCTTATAGTCTATTTAGGGCTGGACAAGCTATTTTTGAGAAAAATACTGACAAGCTTGCAACGTTAGCCGCAGATGCTTTAGGTGTAAATCCTGATACTATAAGTATGGATCAGATGAATCTGGTAAGAAAAGTATTTAAATTTGCAAGTGATAAAAATTTAGTGCATTTTGACCATAGAGCAACTAATTTATTTATGCATACAGATGCTTTTAATAATTTTGTGTTGAGTGACACAATGGCAAGCTTGCCTTCCTCAGGTGATGATGTAGCTAGTGTTGGTCAGACTGTATCAGATATCCTTCTTATGGGTGCCGGTACATATAAAGCAGTTAACGGTGTCCATAAAATGATAAAAACAGACGGAGAAGAGGGGGTTGGCAAGGTTATAGAAGGAACCGCTGATATTAGCGTAGGATTAGCCACTAATGTAGTAACCGCTAAAGCAGTTTTCGCAGGTGCTGCAACTGGATTTGCTGTAGGTGGTCCTTTTGCTCCAGTTACAGCAGTAGTAGGAGCAATTACAGCAGGCGTTGGAACTAAACTGGGATGTTCAGCAGCCTGGAGCTCCTTTAAAAAATGGCTTAAAGAATAAAAAAAGTGATATAGCAATTTTTAATATTTGATGTTTTAATTTAATTGTAGGGCTAACAAAGTGGAAAGTAATGAAGATTACAACTTCTAGACATCAAATATCTTTTAAAGCTCAAGACAAAAGCCAAAATAAAACAGAGGATAAGCCTGTTTTAATAATGGATATATATAAAAGTAAACAAAGACCTGAAGTAGGGCAGCATTTTGGTACTGAAATATTCTTAAAAAAGGCTTTTTATGTTACTCCATTCTTTGCTGCAATGGGAGGGGTAGAAATAATAGCTTCCAAGCTTAAGCTTTTGAAAAACCCTCCTTTTTTAAAAAAGAAGCCATCTTACGGTTATACAGTTATAGCTTTTGCCTCTACAATTATAGGTTTAGCTTTTGAAAAAGAGGTATATCGTCATCTTGTATTGAGAAGAAAAAAAACATATGAGCAATACAAGGAGTCTGCTGATCGCTTTGAAGGGAACGTGAAAAAAATATTTAACGCAATAAATCTTTTTAAAAGCTAAAATCATTAATATTGTAATAATATTTAATTGTAGGGCTAACAAAGTGGAAAATAATGAAGGTCACAACTGCTAGACATCAAAGAGCTTTTAAGTCTCAAGACAAAAAACAAGATAAAACAGTGGATAAGTCTGCTTTACTATCGGGTGTACTCAGGGAGGGCCTTAAATGCAGACGAGAAGCAGCTCGTTATTATGGTGTTGATACATTTTATAGAAAAATTCTCTGTTTGTCTCCATTTTTTATTGCAATGGGAGGGTTAGAAATAACAGCTTCCAAACTTTTGAAAAATCCTCCTTTTGCAAAAATGAAACCGCATTTAGTGTGTACACTTATAGCTTCTGCCACTACAATTATAGGTTTGGCTATTGAAAAAGTAGCATACTCATCGGGCCGAAAAGGAACATATGAGCAATACAAAGAATCTGCTGATCGCCTTGAAGGGAACGTGAAAAAAATATTTAACGCAATAAATCCTTTTAAAGGCGAGAAATGAGAATAACTCCTCAAAAGTTAAATAACTATAATAAAAAGCAAGTGCCTTTTGGTGCTATAGATGTTGATTTTCTTTCTAGATCATCAACTTTATCTGGTGTTGATAAGAATATACAACTAGAGAGAGAACTAAAGGAAAAGCAGAAAGAGCTTGCAAAGTATAAAGGTGCTGAAAATGTTAAGCAAAAAAAATTTGATACATATCTAAACACTTTATATCTTTCTTCATTTCCTAAAAATTGTTATAAAACGATTTTTACCTGTTGGAAAAAAGAAAACAAACAATTAGAAAACGAAATAAAAAAAATTGACGAGGAGCTAGCGCTAGCTAAGTGTAAAAAAACTGAATATCCAAAGCTTGATAAAACTGTTTAAAATTGTTTATTATCCCCCTCAGAAATACAAACATCCCACGCCATACATAAAACCTCAAGCGAATACTTATCAGCCAGCACCCAGGCTTTTATATCTTCCTGCGAGATTTCAAGCACTTCCGATAGTCTTTCTATAACTGTACCTGAGATTTTATACTTACCTATTATCATTTGATTAAAGATACCTTGTCCATAATTTATCAATTTACTTAATTTTGTTCTTGATAGTCCTTTTTTTAAGATTAATTTATCTATTTGTGTTGTTAAAATAGGAGATTTAGTATCTTTTGTTTTTTGTTGAGGTATTTCAACTGGTGCCGGCGGATTTTGTTTAGCTAATACAGCCTTTTTAATTATTTCTTTAGGGTATTTATCAGCAATAACCAAGCTTTCAAACTCTTCTTCAGTTATTTCTAATATTGGCAATATCTTATTTCTTATATTTTTAGAAAATGGAAGCTTTCCATTCATCATTCTGCTTAAAGTACTATCATTGCAGCCTATAAGCCTACATGTTCTATAATGGGACAAACCTTTATTATTTAAAATTTCATCTATTTTATTTTTTAATTTAGACATTTTTCACTACTTGCGTTTTTTATATTTGACATTTTTTTTAAATTGAAGTAATATGAAATCAGTTAAGAAAGATATAAATTTAGAATCAAATTTTTCAAATAAATTAAGCCCTAACCGAAATTAGGGAATTTTTATACTACTTATCAAGTAAATTTCAGATTACTCTTTTCAGAGAATAGTTTATTTTATTAACTTTAAC
>JANQLL010000054.1 GCA_028280605.1 Candidatus Gastranaerophilales bacterium | reverse complement strand
CTCACAGGAGGGCTGCCTCAAAGGCGTTGGGCATAAAGTCAGTATTACCAAATATTGCAAAAGATATTATGCTGCTAATGCAACGGGAAAACGCATTACAAGTAAATTTATTGTTAATCATTATAGGCTAAGATGGGGTATTGAAGTATTATTCAGGGACTTAAAGCAGTTATGCCATTTGCAAGACTGTCAAAGCAAGAGAACACAAGCTCAAAAGCATTATGTATATATGTATATATGTGCATTCAAAGTTTTTTCAAGCTTCAAAGCATTAATGAAAAATCACTTTATAAGGATAAAAAAACTTTCCAACAAAAAAATTTAAGGATAAAAATCAATGGCAATAAGGCTTTACGTCAGGCTGCTGCATAATCCCTGTTTATCAGGGGTAAATAAACATAAAATATAACTGCTTCTGTTGCTAAAAATGATGATCGCCAAATTGCCAAAACTTATGACATTAACAAATGTCTTGAAAATTTTATTACCTAGTATGGATGTTGCAAAAGTATTTATTTTGTTTTTATTCATGATTTTTATTTTGTGTAATATATTTTTTAAAACTTAACTTTAAAAAACACACTGTACAAAACTGGCACGCAGAACAAAGTTAAAGTAGTAGCAAATGCCAGTCCAAATATTATACTTATTGCCATAGGTTCCCAAATCGGCCCACCGCCTATCCATAATGGTATTAAGCCAAGTATGGTAGTTACAGTAGTAAGTAATATGGGTCTGATTCTTTTTTGTGCAGCTATGATTATTGCATCATGGGGTGATTGTCCGCATACGTTTATTTCAAATTTTATTTTTTCCAGTAATACAACTGCATTATTTATAACAATACCTGAGAGTGAAACCATTCCAAGTAATGACATAAAGCCAAAGTAAGATTTTATAACGAGTAAGCCTCCTATAACTCCTATAATTCCTAATGGTATAGTTAAAATAATTATCATTGACTTTCTAAAAGAGTTAAACTGAGCAACTAATACTAATATAATTATCAATGCGGCAATACCCAGCTTATCTTTTATAGAATTAATACCACGCTTTGCACTGTCAGCTTCCCCTCTTAGATTCCAGTTATAACCTATACCCCAATATTTTTGTTCATTTTGTAGCCATGGTACCATTTGATTTATAATTTCTGCGGCTGTTACATCTTCTTCCAATTCTGATTGTACGGTGATTGTTTTTGTGGAATCTATTCTGAATATTTGAGTAGGCTGCCATATCGGGGTTATATCAGCAAGCTGTGCCAATGGTACAGAATCACCTGTTTCTTGGGAAAATACGCTGATTGATTTTATATCATCAAGATTAACCCTATAATTCTCTGTTGCTCTTAATACAATTGGTATTATCTTGTCTTCTTCCCTGTATTCGGATATATCATAACCACTTAAGGATGCTAACATTGATACTGCAATATCTTCATTAGTAATACGTGCTCTTAATGTTCTTGGCTTATTTATATTTATTACAAATTTCTTACCGGGAGGTCCCCAGTCATCAGTTATGTTATATGTACCTGGTATACTTGCAAGGTGAGCTTTTGTTTTGTCAGATATTTCATATAATTTATCAATGGATTTACCTGATATTTCTATTTCAATCGGTGCTTCATAAGATGCTCCCAGCTGTACCAACTTTGTTTTGATTCTTAAATCAGGAAAATTATTATAAACATGATCTCTTATTTTTTTCATCATATCCGGGATAATTTGATAGTTTGTTGTATTTACTATAAATATTGCATATTTAGGATCTATAGATGCTGGCGTGTAAGTCAATACAAACCTTGGTGCCCCTGAGCCAATAAATATTGACCAGTTACGTATACCTTGTTTTCTTTTTTCATTTATCATAAATGTATTTTCTAAATATTTTTCCAGCTGTGTTACTGTATCTTCAGTTGTTTCTATAGCAGTTTCTTCGGGTAATTCAATTTCTATCATAAATTTGGCTTTATCAGATAAAGGCATAAAAATATTAGGTATAAATCTAAAAGCATAAATAGAAAGTAAAAATAAAAAACTCATAAGTAATATTAACTTATAAGGATGCTTTAGGGCATAATTTAATAACTTTGCGTATCTGCGGCAGAATTCAAAGTCACATACATTTAGATTTTGAGTATGGCTATCTATTTTTAAGAATTTTAAACATAAAAAAGGAGTCATAGTCAAAGCTAAAAACCAGGACGAAAATAATGTTATACTAACTACAATAAATATAGGGGCAGTGTATTCTCCAACCCTGGATTGTGCAAGATAAATAGGTAAAAATGCTGCGGATGTTGTTAATGTTGAAGTTAAAAGCGGTACAAATAATTCCTGTGTTGACTCTAAAGCTGCATTATAGATTCTTTCACCACTTTGAACGTGTACAATAATTGATTCTGAAATAACAATGCTATTGTCAACAAGTAGGCCAAGCGCAATTATTAACGATGCAAGTGACATCTGATCAAGCCCCACTCTAAACCAGTGCATAAAAAGAAAAGATAAAAGCATAGATACAGGTATTAGACTGGCTGCAATAAAACCTGTTCTAAGTCCTAAAGCTACCATCATGACTGTAATTACAACAATAATACTCTGGGAAAGATTAAAAATAAATTCTCTTATTTTTTTTTGTACATCATCAGGTTGAAAAATCGGTATGTAAAAATTTATTCCGTAAGGATAAGCCTTTTGTAGCCTACTAATTAGGCTTTTTAGCTCTTTTCCCAGTTTAATTATATTGCCTCTTTTTTTCATTGATACAGCAAGCATTAGAGCAGACTTGCCATTGTACCTTGTTTTTACAACAGGAGGGTCAATATAGCTTCTTTTTACATCTACAATATCTTCCAAATAAATAAAATCATTACTATCCGGCAATGAGATCAATGTTTTTTTTATTTCGTCTATTGATTCAAAATTACCCGATGGCTCCATATATATTCTGTTATTTTGAACCTTTATGTCTCCACCCGGAATAATAATATTTGTTTGCTGAATTATATTTTTTAATTGTTCAGCAGATATTCTTAATTCAGTTAATTTAGGATTTGTAAACTCAATAAATATACGTTCATCCTGTGCGCCGTATATATCTACCTTTGCTACTTCAAGTATTTTTAGAATTTCATCCTTAACATCATCAGCAATATCTTTTAATTGAGCATAATCATATTCTTCGCCCTCTATAACTATAATACTGCCGTACACATCTCCAAATTCATCATTAACAATAAGATCCGTAATTTCTTGGGGCAAAAAGAAGAGAACTTTTTCTATTTTTCTTCTTAATGCATCCCAAATGGGTCGCATGTGTTTGTATTCTTCTTTTATGTTTACATAAACGGTTGATACACCTGTTCTTGAAACACTTTCTATATAATCAAGTTCAGGTATTTCTTTAACAACTTCTTCAATTTTATCTGTTACAAGGTTTTCCACCCTATCCGGGCTGGCTCCGGGAAAGCTACTAGTTACGGTTGCAGTTCTGATTATAAATCCCGGGTCTTCATTTCTTGGTAAAGTTAAATAACTTGCGATACCGCTTATTATAATTATTATAAGCGTAACAATTGTTAAAACTTGTTTGTTAAGAGCAATTTTAGTCAGAAACATTTTTTTGCTCCTCAAGCTTTACAATATCTCCAGGGGTTATAATATTTAAACCTGTTGTTACAACTTTGTCTCCAGCAGTTAATCCTTTTCTTATCTCCAAACCTTCTGCAAGCAGTCTGCCAATTTCAACATTTTTTCTCTCAACTATCCATAAAGAGCGTTTTTCATCATAACTTTTTAGTACGTAAACATAATTTCCTTTGTCATCTTTTAGAACATAGTTAGACGAAATAACATAAGGGCTAACAATATCTTTGCGTACAAATCTGAAAATAATTTCTGTGCTTAGACCAACTCTATACTCAGATGGCGGATCGATTAATTTGATTTTTACAGGGAAAATAGTTGATGCGCTACCTGATGTATAGCCTACTTCTTCTACAATTCCGTCAAACAAAACAGTTGGCAAAATATCGAATCTTACTTTAACTCTGTCGCCTTTTTTTATTCTAAATATATATATTTCAGGCATTGAAACTTTAACAGAAGGTTCTCCTATAGAACTTAAAAGCATTACAGGAGTTCCAACCTTGACATTTTCATTTGGATTTTTATATAATTCAGAAACTGTAGAGTCCATAGGCGAGTATAGCTTGGTATAATTTAGATTTAATGTTGCCAGCTTAACTACTTCTTGCTGAAACTTGAGTTCTGCTTCAGCTATTTCTGTTTGGTATCGTGCGTTATCAAGCTCTTGTTTTGCTATATGTCTTTGTATATATAACTTTTTTGCTCTTTCGTATATTATAGACTTGTTTTTTTTATTAGATTCAGCTTTTAATAATGAAAACTTTCTTTCTTGCAATTCAATCATATAAATCTGCGGGTCAAGCGTTACTACTAATTCACCTTTTCGCACAAAATCCCCCAGATTCACCGATATTTTGTCTATTTTGCCGCTAACTTTAAAGCTCAATACAACTTCATCGCCTGCTTCTGTAACCCCGGCAAAGCGTTTATATTCTATGTTAGAAAACTCTCTTAGCTCTATATAATTTACAGAACGATAAAACTTCGCTTCTATTTTGGATGGCGGATGAAATAAGTCCCGTAAAAACGAGCTGGTTATTAAAAATACTAAAATAATCAATAAAAATAAATTTGTTTTATTAATGAATGATTTTACTTTCATTTTTGCTTATGCTTCTTTATAAAATAGTAATCAAAATTATTAACAATCTTTTTATTTACTTTTTTTGCTTTTAAATAATTAAAAAATTCTTGTACAAATTGTTGTTTTTTATTACAACAAGAAGACTCAAGGCTCATATCAGAAAGTGCTCTTTTAAGCTCAATTACATCAATTAAAAAATTATAAAAAGCGTTTTCTGAGTATTCTTTCGAAATAAAAAAGTTATTCTGAGCATCGATAAGCTCGATAATATTCCTTGTGCCATTTAAATAAGCATCTGAAACAAGCTCAAGGTTTTCTTTAGCTGATTCAAAAGCTTCACGTGTAAACTCAATATTCGGATAGGATGCCATTATCCTGAATACTGCGTTTCTGGTTCTTTGTGCTATTTTTAATGCAGTATTTTTTTTCTGAAATCTTAGGTCTTCAAGCTCCCTGTTAGCCTTTTGAATGCTAAAAACTTTATCGCCACCGTCTAGCACGGAAATATCACCGTCAAGCTGAAGTCGGTAAAAATTTACGCTTTCTCCTTGTGTACTTTCAGTGGAAAATACTGTTCTGAAGTTTACAATAGGTAAATAAAACTCTCGTTTAAGGGTTTTTAGTTCTCTTATTTTTACTTTAATTTTTTTATCAAATTTTTTTAATTCAGGTGCGTTTTTTAGGGCTTTTTCTACTAAAAAATCTCTAAATAAGTCTAAAACCCAGGGATTACTAAAATATTTAATAACATCTTCAGTTAAATGACCATTTAGGGCGGTTTTTAACTTTAGTTTTTTTAACCTGAATTTTTCCTCCAGAGGTCTGTCCATTATCCTGTTTAATTCAACTGTTGCACTTTTGTAAGTAGAATTAGCTATTAAAGCTTTAGCTTTTCGCTTTGCAATTTTGCTTTCCCATCTGTACACATCCGAGGCGTCAGAAGCCCCTGCTTGTTCTCTGGAGATTGCAAACTCTAGGTTACGCTTTGAGAGTTTAAGTGTTTCTACTGAAATTTGCAGATCATTTTCATATTTTAATACATTTAAATATGCAGTAGCTGCTAATGCGGCAATATCAAGTTCTAAAGCTTGCAGATCAAATACATCCGCGCTGTATTTGTATTTTTCTATTAAATATTCACCGATTCTTTCATCAGAAAATAATAATTGCCTTGCAAAAACACCTTTACTCACGGTAGTACCTTGGAATAATGTAAAGTTAGACGGGTTTCGATCCCCTTGCGTTCTTACCGCTCTTGCAAACACATCAACTCTTGGTAAAAAAGCCGAAAAGGCTTTGCCTATATTTTTTTTGCTTGCTGCTACAAAAAATCTTCTTGATAAAACCTCTAAATTTGCGTATAATACAGCATTTACCACATCTTTCATTGTTAAAAGTCTTGTGATAGTATCATCTTCCGCATTTATAAAATCAGATTCTATTAAGAATTTCCAGGCTGGAGTATATTTAAGATTCCTTGCTACTTTTAAATTAAGAATAAATTCATCTTTTGTATCTGTTTCAGTTAATACTTTTGAAGGTTTATGTCCTGATAAAATACTATGTAAGTTTATTGCGATAAGTCTGCCGTATTTTATATCCAAATCTTCTTCTGTTGCACTGGCCAGTAGTTGTTGGTCTGTTTTAAGCTCGTTATAAAGTGCGACAACAGGTATTTGATTCATTGTAGCGCACTTTAAAATACAGTTTAGGGTTGGTTTATTAATATTATTAATATCACCAAGCACTAGCAGATCTGTATTACGGTTAACGCAGCTCATTACATTGGTACAATTATTAACTAGTGGGATTATTGTAATATAAGCCCTGATTGAACTGACTTTATTCATTATCAGCTGTCTATAAGCCGGGTCTTTTAAATAATGATCATTTGTTAAATAAACCATTTGCCTAAATGGAGTTATTTCTCTTATGTTGTCCAGGTCTTCCTTTGCAAATACTTCATATTTTACTGTATTAACGTTTTCCGGGATTTTTTTGCTTTTAAGCATTGCCTCTGGTATATCCATTGCAATGACCGGCTTGTCTACTTTTTTTTTGTTTATAATATAAGTAGATGCGTAATATCCGGCAGTTAAAACTATATCTATATCATCATCTTCCAAAAGTTCTTCAATTCCTCTATGTATAGCAGATTTGTCCCATTTACCGTCAATCAGTGCACGTTTGTTTATTACCAGATTATATTCTTCTGCGTATAATTCTTTAAATTCTTTTTTAAAGTGTTCATAGGTCTCATGGTTAAAAGGAGATATGTAGTCAAAAACCACCCCAATACTTATATCTTTTGGGGTTTGGGCAAAAACAGAGCCGCAACATAATATTATACTTATAAGAAATAAAGAAATTATTATGAGTTTCTTCATGAGTAAATATTTTTATCCGATAAAAATTGTTACTTACATAAATTTTTATCAAAATTTTAAATTTAAAAAAATAACCGTTTAGGATCAAAGTTTTAAACAACAAGCTTAGTGTATGAGATTATATTAAAATTCTTTATAAAATTATCCTGTGGCATGTATTTTTTTTTTATTTTTAATTGTTAAAATTAAAACATTAGTTAAAGAAGGGGTATTTAGAATGGAACATATTATAATAATCGGGGGTGTCGCAGCTGGCGCAAAAGCTGCATCAAAAATCAGAAGAGAAAATCCTCATGTTAAAATAAGCATGTATAATCAAGGCAAATTTATATCTTATTCGGCCTGCGGTTTGCCTTATTTTATAGAAAATTTAATAGAAAAACCCGAAAAATTATTAATTCGTAGCCCAAAAGATTTTGAGAATAAATATAAAGTAAATGTTTTTACCGAACATAGAGTAACAAAAATATTACCTAATCAATATCAAGTAGAAGTTCTTGATCTTAAAACTAATAAAACAAGTACTGAGCAATATTCAAAGCTTCTTATTGCAATGGGTGCTCATGTTTCAATTCCTAATATAGAAGGAACTGACTTAAAAAACGTACATATATTAAAATCTATTGAAGATGCAATAGCTATAAAAGACAAAGTGCCTAAGTGTAAAAAAGTTGTAGTTGTAGGTGGCGGATATATCGGGATTGAATTAGGTGAAGCATTTATTCATGGAGGCATGGATACTACAATAATAGAAATGGGGCCAGATATATTATCTCATTTGGATGATGAAATGTCTCAAGAAGTTCATACTTATTTAACACATGAAAAAAACCTGCATATAATGACAAATAATAAAGTAACCAAGCTGGTTGGGAATTCAGAAGGAAAGGTATGTGGAGTACAAACAGAATCTGGCAAAGAATTAGAATGTGATTTAGTTATTTTATCAGCAGGAATAAGACCTAATATAGATATTGCTCAAGACGCCGGAGTTGCAATAGGTAAAACAGGTGCTATAAAGGTAGATAGCAGAATGCAAACTAACCTGAGAGATATTTATGCTGCTGGGGATTGTACGGAACAGGTAAATATGATAACAAACAAGCCTGTTTGGTTACCTTTAGGCTCTACGGCAAACAAACAGGGTCGAGTTGCTGCAATAAACATGGCAGGTGGTGATGCTGAATTTTCAGGTGTATTAGGATCTTCAATTACAAAAGCATTTGAGTATTCTATGGCCAAAACCGGTATAAGTGCAAAAGAAGCTGAAGACCTAGGGTATAACTATGTTTGTGAAACTATTACAAACAAAGACAGATCAGGTTATATTCCGGGTGCTGAAAATATAACTATAAAGCTAATCGCAGATAAAGACAATAAAAAGCTTTTAGGTGCTCAAATTATTGGCAAAGGAGATACTGATAAACGTATTAATGTAATTGCAGCTGCATTAACCGCAGGTATGACTGTTGAAGAATTTCAACATATTGATTTAACGTATTCACCGTTATTCTCCACATCAATTGACCCTATCATTGTTGCGACTTATGAGCTATTGAAAAAGCTTTAAATTAAGGTAGTTTCTATGTAAAAAATGTGAACAGAGACTGTGGCTAAGCCACTATTTTGTTTTGATTATAAATGCGTTAGTTACCCTGGCTCCTCCTTGGATAGCCGGGGTATTAACTATTTTATCTTTTATAACCATTTGTGTAGAGGTACCACCATCTAGGTTCATAGCATTATATGCGCCTAATTCTTGCATTATTTTTGCAAGCTCTTCCAAAGTGGCGCCTTCTGTTATATTTTTTTGCCTACCGTCAATGGTTACTAAAATTATAGTTCCGCCTTTTGTGTATCCAATAGCGGTTCTTGGTGCTTTTGTGCATATAAACATATTAGTGAATCGCTGCCTGTCTATAAATATCCTGCCGTTTTTAACCAAATAAGGTCCTCCGCTTATTGCCTGATCAGTATTATTCCAATGCTGCGGAACTAATTCCGCCTTATAGTTTACATGATCACCAACTTTTAAATACTTTGGTAGTGCTCTATGTGGACCGACAATTACAAAACCATTTTCTGGTATGGCAATACTGCTGCGCTTTACATACAATACTTTATTGTCTTTAATAGCGATATGACAGTAATATGATGATGTTTTAGGCGAGTATGATGACCATCTGTCAGAAAAAATAGAATATTTGCTTCTGCTTAATAAAGGATTATTTATATTGTGTAAAGGTAAGTTTATCCTGTCCCCAATAGTTATATAGCCTTTTATATCGACTTTATTCATCAAAAATTGATTGTCTTTTGTAATTCCAAAGCTAACCCGTCTGTAAATTGGACCTGTTAAAAGGTCTCCGTTTATTATTGACAATCCTAAGGGAGAACCTAAATCCGGCTTGAAAAAAGATCCATTGACTCCTGCAATAGCATTTTCTTCTGCTACAAAATATTTTACACCTTTTAACGTATTTAAATTATAACCACCATAAGATAATTGAAGCATTAAATCATTTTCATTTGGATTGATAGTTAATACGTTTACAATAGCCGGACGCCCATTTAGCCATCTTTTGTATTTTTTGTATTTTACACCTTTTTTAATGCACTTCATCCCACAAATAGAAGATTTTGTAGTTATATTTGCTTTAGAATAGTTAGCAAAACTACAGTTTATTAGTAATAAAAGTAAAAGATAAAAACAAACTCTTTTATTTTTAAACATATTCCACCTTTTCACTTACAAAGACAAACAATATTTTATACTGGTTCCAGGTTAAATTTCAGATTACTCTTTTCAGAGAATAGTTTATTTTACCTAGACTTAACACGAGTGAATAATCTGAAAAGTATTTTTGAGCTAGTATAATACTAGCACATTATTTGTTTTTATAAAAATTAATATTTTTGACTTTTCAGTTTTTAAACTAAAAAAAATTTGTTATTATAAACAAAGGTTAAATAAAAGTTTTAGTTGAGTGGAGTGGAAGTATGAAAAAATACGTTAGTTTACTGTTAGTTTTTGTCTGCTTTATTACTTTTCAATCTATAGTAGATGCTAAACCAAATAAATCTCCAAGAAATCACTCTAAAGGTCAATTTAAAGGACAAAAACAAAAAAACTGGAAGGGCAATCAAAAAAATAGAAGGCAAAATTTTCAAAATCGCAAGCAAAGCCAGTTCCAGAATGCAAAAGGCAGACATCAAGACAGAAGACAAAATTTCCAAGAGCGCAAGCAAGGACAATTCCAAAACTGGAAAGACAAGCAGCAAGATAGAAGACAAAATTTCCAAAAGCGCAAGCAAGAGCAGTTCCAAAACTGGAAAGACAAGCAGCAGGATAGAAGACAAAATTTCCAAGAGCGCAAGCAAGAGCAGTTCCAAAACTGGAAAGAACAGCAGCAAGATAGAAAACAAAATTATTGGGATCGCAATAACAAAAGAACGCAATTCTAATACCAAAAAGCTTTCTGTCATCAACAAAGTATTGATGAATCAATTTAATTTACTTAAGTAATTTTTGTTATTAATACTTTGTTGAATGGAAATT
>JANQLL010000017.1 GCA_028280605.1 Candidatus Gastranaerophilales bacterium | reverse complement strand
TGTTGATGTTAGAGGTATTTCCTCTAAATCTATAATATGAGTAGGTATCATATAATCCGGTAGTTTTGAAATAAGATAATTTCTTACCTCTTTTACATCCTTATCATCATTTACTACTACAAATGCAACAAGATATTTTTCTGAATGTTCGTCTATTTTACAAACAACTGCTGCTTTATTAATAAATTCATTGCTAAGTAATGTACTCTCAATTTCACCTATGTCTACTCGATAACCACGAATTTTAACCTGATTGTCTTTACGACCTTCAAACTTAATCTTTCCATTTGGAAGTAACTTACCTAGATCTCCTGTAAAATAGAGTCTTTCTTCTGAATCTTCCATGAATACCTCTGAAGTCTTCTCTTCATTCTTCCAATATCCAAGTGATATGCCTCCATTTACAATAACAATTTCTCCAATTTCAAATACATATGCTTCATCTCTAGATTCATCCATTACAAAAACATCAGTTCCTTCTATTATATCACCTAGCGTCATCTCACCAGCATAATCACTAGAATATATGAACTCTCCGCAGCTATAGGATGCCTCTGTCTGTCCGTATAGATTATATAGCGTTCCATTAGGAAATCTAGACTTAAAATGCTTTACATCATAAGAAATAACTTCTTCTCCACCAAGAACTATGTATCTGACTGAATGTACTTTATCATTATCTTTACTATTTCTTATGTAAGATCTATAGACTGTAGGCACTGAATGCCAAATTGTTATTTTATTATCATTAAGTCTCTCTGTTAAAGAACTTAATCTATTAATTTCTTTTAAATTTATGATATATAAAGCTGCTCCTGAAAATAATGCACTATAAATATCCATAACAGATGCATCATGGCAATAAGAAGAAAATAACGTTAATCTGTCGTCTTCTGTAATTCTTAAATTCTTAATATAATTTCTAATGTAATATTCAACATTTTTCTGTGTCTGCATAATACCCTTTGGTTCACCGGTAGAACCTGAGGTATATAAGATATATGCCAGATTTTTTGTTGATGAATAGTCTACATCTAAATTCTTATTACCTAAACTCTGATTATTTTCTAATTGTTCAATATTAATTATTATAGTTTTAATATTATTCTCTTCATCTAGAATCTTTTGAATTTCTTTATATTTCTCATAATTTTTATTATCTGTTAAAACCAGCTCTGTATTTGAGTTTATTAACATCTGAAAAATTCTTGATTTTGGATAATCAGTATCTATGGGTACATATGCATTGCCTGATTTAAGGACCCCTAACATAGCAGCTACCATATCACAGCCATGACTGAAAAATAGACTTATTCTTTCTGTATTAATTTTTCTGTTTATAGCTTCATCTAAAATGGCATCTTTTATCTTATTTGCATAAAGATTTAACTCTCTAAAAGTGTATTGACTTTTATCAGATAATATACTTAACTTGTTTGGAGTTTTACTAACTTGTTCTTCAAATTTTTTAGCTAATAGTATTTTATTTTCCTTTATCTTTTTAATTGTCTTCTTTCTTGATATTTTTGTTTTTCTTGCTTTTTTATAATCATTGTAGGATAATTCTGAACTACAACTAAAGAATAATAACATTTTTTCATATTCTGATAGTATATGTGCTATTGTCTCAACTGTAAATAATTTATTCCAGTAATTCGCATGAAGCTCAATACCATTTTTTCTCTCACTAACATACATTGCAAGCTCACACTTCGCTTCATTTGAATTCTCTACATAAACCGGCTCAAAAGATTTAATTATAATATTTTTAGAATGATCATCTAAGTTAAGCATATTAAAAAATACTGATACTTTAGGATATGGCATGTCCAGCTCTTTTACTAAAACTTCTAATGGGTAGCTTTGATACTCAAAGAATTTAAGTGTATCTTCATTAATTCTTTTTAAAAAGTCTATATATTTTTCATCTTTTGTAATATCATTTTTAACTATAA
>JANQLL010000227.1 GCA_028280605.1 Candidatus Gastranaerophilales bacterium | reverse complement strand
CTTCAGTTTTTACGCTTTGTTTTTCCAAAACCTTAAACCTTTAATTTAATTTTTATTTAATATAACTTTTGTTTGTTTAATTAATATTATATCAGTTTTAAAAATTAAATGCATGCTGGGTTTTGGATTTTCCGAAAAAAGGGTTATTTTATTAATAAAACGTTACATTTAAAACAAGTAAATTTTAGTTGGTTCAGCTCTTTAATTTTGTATTAAATATGATAAAATCGAGAAATAAGGACAGGGGTGTTCCACCACCCACTTAGAAATCCTTAAGAAGAATTTCTGATACTTCTCTCCGGGAATATTCTTTATCAAGAAGCAGTATCGCTTTGATTTTATCCGCTATAAAAAAAGCCTGATCTTTTTTTAATATATTAATGGTATTCATGAGACAATTCGACCATGGACATTCCCGATCGGCTAAAAGACACAATTGCAAGCATTGACAAAGACGATGAAAAAACATTACATTAATACCCTATAAATAATAAAAAAAGTATTTCAGATTTAATATAGCAATTTTTTCTCAAAGTTTGTTTTTATATATATAACACATATCACATATTACCAGTACCACCATCTCAATAAAGCACTACCTACAAAGCACTACCCCAAACCAATTTTATTATCAAAATATAACAATTAATTTTAATTTAGTATTATTATCTATTTAAAATATTTTACTAAAAAACTATAATAATTTATAAATATATTATTTTTTAAGTAATATAAAATTTATAATAAAAAAAAATAAGCAATAATAATCTTCTAAATAATAGCCTACTTAGTCTCTCTTTTTCTTTTTTATAATTCTCTTTAAAATCCATTCTCAGCCGAATCTCTTTCTTCTCTCGGCTGTTTCTCTTGAAGATTCTGCAAAGCTTTCTTAATAAAAAGGATAACCTGCAGAATCATTTTACTGAATCTACAGGTTAATAAGTTAATATATAGTTTTCAGCTTCTTTTTTATGCCAAATCGCCTTTTAAGCACCATATAGAAGCTTCTTTTACGTTTATGTTTACCAAACAGCCTATTAAGTCCTGTTCACTTTCAAAATGTACTATCTTATTTTCCCTGGTTCTACCGGATAAAATAACTGTATTACCTTCTTCTTTTTTATTTTCTACTAAAACTTCTACAGTACTGTTTAAAAATCTTTGATTAGACTTTACTACATTTTCTTTTACTTTGTCATTCAGTCTGTTTAAACGTTGTTTTTTGACTTCCTGCGGTATTTGTTCATTCCAAGTAGCAGCAGGTGTTCGCTTTCTTGGAGAATAAGCAGCAGTATTGCAATGGTCAAAGACAATTTCATTTATGATACTAAGAGTATCTTCAAACTGTTCTTCGGTTTCACCGGGAAATCCTGCAATAAAATCTGAAGTTATACTTACATTGGGCATACTTGCTCTTATTTTATTTACTAATTCAATATATTCTTCTCTTGTATAGCGCCTCTTCATTCTGCTTAAAAGTTCGTTATTACCCGCTTGCATAGGTATATGAAAATACTCGCATACTTTTTCCAAATCCCTGACGGTTTCAATCAGCTCATCAGTAATTTCCGTAGGATAAGAAGTTACAAACCTTATGCGCAGTATGTTATCAATTTTATGAATTTTTTTTAATAAATTAGCTAAGTTTATACCAGGATCATCACAATCGTTGCCGTACGAGTCAACAGTTTGCCCCAGAAGAATTATTTCTTTAAATCCATGTTTTGCAATATCCTCTGCTTCTCTTAAGATATCTTCCGGCTTTCTGCTACGTTGTCTTCCTCTGGTATAAGGCACTATACAATAAGTGCAAAAATAATCACAGCCCTCTATAATAGGCAACCAGGCAGATATTCCATCTTGTCTTTTTACAGTATAATCTTGGCTTAAAGGTTCAACAGGTGTTGTTGTGACTGCACAAAGCCTGTCCTCATTATCAAGACTTTTTATTAATTCAGGAAGTTGATGAATATTATGAGTTCCAAAAACCAAATCCACATAAGGAGCCCTTTTAAAGACATCACCTTTTGCTTGTTGGGCTACACATCCACACATACAAATTTTAATATCGGGATTAGCTCTTTTCATTTTTCCCCATACACCAAGGTAACTATAGGCTTTATCTTCTGCAGCTGCTCTAATACTACAGGTATTGATTATTAATAAATCAGCCTGTTTAGGCTCTTCAGTCAATTGATATCCTTCATCTTGCAATAGTCCTGCAATTAGTTCACTGTCTGACTTATTCATTTGACATCCAAGGGTTTCTATATAAAGGTTTTTACTCATTGTATTTACCATCTGTCCTCTTTACTTAAATAATAAAAATCCTGCTTTAACTTTTATTTATTATAATTATCTAATAAGGCTCCTCTAATATTCTAATTTAAAAAGTACCTCATCGGTTATATTATTATATATAATTTTACAATTGAAAAACTAATATTTTATATTAAATTAAAAGTTAGTAAATAAATAAAAAATTTTTAAAACTGCAAAGCGCTTAATATTAGTGATTATTATAATTGAGTAATTATAATAATATTTGAATCGGTATATTTCCTTCTTAAAAGGGATGTAATTTAAAATTTTTCTTAATAATTGCGTAATATTGTGTTTTTGACCTTTGACGAACCCTTTGATGTTTGATATAATAAAAATACGTATGATTTAACATTGTGGTACTAGTGGATAATTTTAGAAAGAGTTATTTATGATAGAGGTACAGAACCTCCGAAATAAATACAAAGACCACCCTGTAATCAGACCTTTAATAATATACTGTGAAGATAAAAACCTTGGTTTTGAACTGATTAAAGATTCCAGGCTAATCAGAAGTGGTCTGAAAGGCATTCAATACGAAAATTGTTACTATATGACAATAGGAAATCGTTTATTAGAAACAGACGCTCAAGCTACAAAATGGAGAGATCTGTTTACACTTTTAATTGAAGCTTATAATCATTTAGGTCTTGAATATCCTGAACCAATAACAAAGGCTGCTAAGAGCTTTAAGAGAAAATTATAATAAAATTTTTATTATTTAAATTTAGCAATTTTTTATTACTGATAATTTTTAATTAATAAGTTGAAAATTACTTATTAGAAATATTTATAATGAAAATTAGAGTAAAAGTTGTCTTCAAAAAAGTTCTAAATCATTTCTACTTGCAATAAAGTGATTATTACGTTGGTTTTCCTTGTTATAAATCAACTCTTTTCTGGTTTCAACATCAATCAGCTTGCACCCGGCTTCTTTTAATACTATATGCCCGGCTGCAGTATCCCACTCCATAGTCCCATTAAGTCTGGGATATATGTCTATCTCTCCTTCAGCAAGTTTACCAAGCTTTACAGATGATCCAAATCTTTTAATCTCTTTTATATTATGCCTATCAAAAAAATCAATCGTCTGCTGCGTTGAATGGAAATTACTGTCACTACCGATTAAATTTTGCCTATTTGATTTATTATAAATTTTTTCGCCATTTTTAAACGCACCCTTACATTCTTCTGCCCAATACATAACATCCATTGCCGGCGCATAAACCACACCCATAACAGGTGTATCTTTGTGTATAAGGGCTATATTAATCGTAAATTGATCATTTTTAACGATAAAATCTTTTGTGCCGTCCAATGGATCAACCAGCCAAAAATATTCCCACTTATGTCTATTCGCATACTCAACCGGTATTTCTTCAGAAATTATAAGATAATCTGATACTTTTTTTAAACCATCTATTATTATTTGGTTAGACTCAATATCTGCCCTGGTTAAAGGTGACTTATCCTCTTTTATTTTTGTCTCAAAGTCTTCGGAGTTATATACCTCTAAAATTTTTTTGCCAGCTTTTTTAGCTATGTTTATTATGTTTTCAATCATTTTTATAATCCTAAAATTGAAAAATCTATATCTTTCCTAAAGTTATCAGCATAATCAAGCATTTTATTTCGCTGGTCGTTTGTTAACAGTTTACTTCCACGACCTTTAATACCTTTATTAAAGTGTATCTTTGGATCATTCTTTTTATAACTGTTAACTTTCTCTATCGCAGCCTGTATATCATCTTGTGTTTTATCCAGCTCATAATAATCACAGATTTTTCTCATTGTACCTGCTGTATTATCAACTAAATCATCATATGTAATAAACATCACATCAAGCCCGTGCTCATGTTTTGCCCTAAACCAGGAGATATACAACTGTAACATACCAGCATAACTATATTTTACAAGAAAATCAAACTGTTCTTCATCATCCATAGATTCCATATCAATTTCTTTGTGTATACGACAATTAAACTTATCAATATTTTTCAGTGCATAATCTCTCATGCTCGGCATGCTGTCATAAATATTTCTGGTTAAAAGTACAGTTTTTAAATTAAATTTTTTAATTATCTCAATATTATAATCCGAAGCTGAATGATGCCAAGCATCAATAATCAAATCCTTTTGATACAGGTCCACCAGCTCAGGATAATAAAAATTATTTGTTGGATATTCAGGCATTATAAGGGAATCATTTAAGTTTGTTTTGTAAAAACCTGTTAAAGTAGTCATTAATTCTAATAAAAATCCTGTCCCGGATTTTGGTATAGAGTTCAACAGCAAATGTTTACCTTGTTTAAAGTTAGCTTTTTTATATTTAAAACCATCTTCTATAATAGCAGGAGCAGATCTGTTTATATACTCCGACTTTAAAAGTGAAAGCACAGCCGCATCCTTTAAGTTGCAATAAGTATTATAATCAATAGCTTTATAATTAGTAATATTTTTCTCTTGCAAGGTGTGTTCTATTTCTTTAGAAAAAACAGAACAAATTAAAATCAAATCATACTCAATATCTTTTAAGAGAAACTCCTTTATACTATAAATTTTCGTATTATTAATTTCTCCACTGTTAAAGCTATCTAAAAAGCAAATTATTTCCAGATCTTTTCTAAATATGTTTATAAAATTTTTAACAATTACACCGGTTTCTCCAGAGCCGTAAATACAAATTTTCGAATTTTTTGGAATCTGCTGCGTAACTAGTTTCATTTGGGTTTATCCTTTTTTTAAAAATTAAGTATTAGAAATAATGCTTTGAGATATACCTAGTGGCGTAAAATCAATATTTTTAAATATTTTTACAGACTTGACTACCATTTCTTTTTCGCTGTTAGATAATTCAATAGTATTTGATTTTATTATTTGCTTTTTCTCATTTAGTGATTCAACAACATCAGAAATATCATCCTGTGAATACTTTAGGTTATAGTGAGTACATATAAAACTTAATATAGTATTTGGCAAGGTTGTCAGGTCTTCAAGGCTAATAAAACTAATATACATATTATAGAGCTTTTTACTTCGATACCAAGCGCTGTAAGCCCTTAAAATACCTTTTAATCTATGCTCTAATATAAAGGCAACAACCTCATCTGTAGATAATCTTTCTACATCAAGTACACTTATAATAGAATGTTTGGGATTTAATTTATTATTCAAAATACTATATTTTATCTCTGCCATTGCATCAAATAAATTTCTTGTTAAGAAAATTTGAGAAATACCAAGCTTTTTCACAAGTTGAACATTATACTCAATACCAGGCAAAAGCCTTGTTGGAATTATTAAATTTTGTTCATATAAACTGGATATTTCCGGATAATAAAATCTATTAGTCGGATGTTCTTTATTTTGGCATGGATCATCAAACTGAGTCAATTCAAAATCAGTTATCTTAGCAATTAAGCTGCTAAGGTAGTCAATACCTGTGTCAGAATATGAATTAATATGTATCTGAGTACCCTGTTTTTTATATATTAAAAGATTTTCAGTTAATTCTTTCGTGCTTTTGACCAAATAGACAAATTCATTTAACAGCTTCTCTTTTATTCGGACATACTCTTCAAAATTACTAATAATATACTTTATGCCATTTTGATCAAAAAATTCTTCAGACTCCGCATCTTCGGCAAAAATATAAAACAAATCAAACTTATCTTTACTGTTATAGCAACAAAATTTTTCACAGACAGAAAGCTTACACTCGCCTGTTACTTGCACATCCGGCCTAAATGTATGAAGGAGCTTATAAAAAAAGCCGTCTAATTCGCCTTCATAACAAATGCATATCTTAGAATTTTGGGGTATATCAGCAAAAAGCATTGTAATTACTACGCTCCCACCAAATTATAATATTATATTCCTAATGCAGAAAAATCTATACCTTTATAAGGCTTGAAAACTTCTAAAATTTTCTCTTTTTGCTTTTCTGTTAACAATTCATCGACTCTACTTTTTGATCCTTTATTATTATCGACACTAACAGCATTATCTTTTATTGTTTTTATAAAATCTATTGATTCTTGTATTTTTTTATTATTTATATCTTCTATTTCATAATAATTACATAACTTATTTAATATATCAAATTTATTATCTACAAGCTCTTAATAGGATAAAAACATAATATCTAAACCATATTGCTGCTTTGCAAAGTACCAGCTAAGGTATAATTTAACAGATGGCAATAATCTTTCTTGTATTACCAAGTCAAACTGTTGTTCATCACTCAGATTCATAAAGTCAACCACTTTAAAAACAGTATGATTAAACCTATCAATCTTCTTATACACAGTATCTCGCATATTTACTATAACATCAAAAATATTTCTTGTTAAGAATTGGGTTATTATTTCATCTCTGCAAATATTTTCATAATCTATACTAAAATTCTCTAAAACAGAAAAATTTAATATTTTATAATTTTTTACGCCTGCTTGACTCAAAACATTTCCAAACTGTTCACCATCTGGCAAACAAATTAAAGTATACGCATTATCCTGCGCAAGCTTATGCAGAATATCATTATCCAACTCATTTATAGATTTTATATTAGAAAATATAGTATTTTCACAGTTTTTCTGAATAGAAAACACATAAGAATCGATAACTTTAGATATTTTTTCCGGCGCAAAAATATAAAAAACAATATAATTATTTATTTCGTTATATAAAGGAAAAACTTCCGGTTGCACTTTTAATTCTTTCATTAGCTTATTCCTATCATAGAAAAATCAATACTGGTATACTTTTTTGCAATTTGAATAATTCTTTGTTTTTGCTCTGCAGTTAATAAAGATTCCCCACGACCTTTTACTCCTTTATTAAAGTGAATTTTCTGCTCTGATTGTTTTACGGAATTTATATTTTGAATAGCGTACTTTATATCATTATCGCTGATTTTTAACCCATAAAAAACACAAATTTGCTTAATAGTTTCTACAGTAGAATCTACTAAATCATTGTAATTCACAAATATTATATCTATATTTTGTTTATACTTAGCCCGATACCACCAGACAAAAAGCTTAATATTCTTATGTATTCTATCTTCTATCAAAAAATCAAACTGCTCTTGCATACCCATTTTGTCAAAACTCATATCCTTAAGCAAAACATTTTGAGGTTTATCAAGGGTTTTCAAGACATGATCTCTAATACTGGGCAAAATATCAAAAATATTCCTGTATAAAAAAACAGTCTTTAAATTAAACTTTTTAATTATCTCAAGGTTATATGGAGTTGCCTCAAAGTGCCAGCCATGTATAATCAAGTCGTCCTCAAACAGATCAACAAGCCTGGGTAAATAAATATCTCTGGTTTGAACAAAAGGAAATGCTTGATTATTAGGAAAAATATTCTTAAAGCCTGTTAACTCATGCATAATTTCTATAAGATAACCGGTCCCAGACTTTGGCAAAGTATTTATTAATAAATGATTACCCTGTTTCAAATTTTTACAATTATAATCAATCCTGGTTGATACCAAGTCACTTAGACAAAGCTTAGAGTTTTCTTCAGTTAAATCCTGTAAATTTTCCATCAAACAATTAGTCCTTAATCTTCATAGCCCAGAATATCATTAATTTCTTTTGCATTAATTTGCTCATAAACCTGCTGGACTTCATTATTCCAATAGTCTTTCCAGTTAGACCTGTTACCGGTCCAAGTTTTAGTTGGTACACCTACTGTTTCAAGTATTATTTTACCAAAATCAATGTTATTTTTTTCTAATTCCAGATGATCATAAATCTTAGCAACTAATTCCAGCTGCTTTTCTTTGCCTAAATCGCCGTAAAGTTTTTCATAAGAGAGACCCAACACATAAGGCTGTTGAATCCACGGAATTATATTTTTTAATGTTCTTAAATAGTTTTTTCCTGTGGTTTGCATATAACAGATGATTTTTTCAGAAGGATCCTCAATATTTTTAAACTTTAATACCGCAGGATTAATTAAATGCTGTTCAGACCAACGCATATGAGATATCAAAGCATCTTTTATATTTCTATACATAAATAAAATCTTATAGCTACTCAAAATATTGTTATATTCTTGAGAATACGGCAAATGCACAGGAGCAAACTGTCCTTCCATCAATAAATTAACCGCCACCTCAAATGGAATATCTAATGTGACTTTATTTAAAGGGTCTTTTTTAAAATTTGTTTTCAAGCTATTTAAATGCACATCAGGATGAACCACGCCTATATTGGTCAATAATTTAGTCGCAAAATAAGTTCCGCACTTGGGCAAAGATACTAAAATGGTTTTATATCTACATATACTTTGACTTACAGAAAAACAAAGCCTATTTTCTTTTTTTTCAAATAGCTCAGGATATTTTTTTAAATAAAAATTAAGCTCATGATCTATATTTAAACTTTGTGCTTTATCAAAATCATTGTTAATTTTTATATTTAAAGATTTAGATCCTTGAAAACTAAACATAGTATGCCTATTACTCTCATTGCAAAGATCAATTTCCAACATAGAATAATTATTTTCCGGTATATAGTTTACTAAAAGGTCATATTCTTTAGATTCTTGCGGGTTTATATTTTCTTTTATATACACAAAAGAATCTTTAGGCACAATCAAGTTCCCGTTAGCATCTTTCCAACGGGCAACCAGTGCCAGCTTCAAATTATTATTTTCTACATCCCAGCAGGTTGGGCTAATATTTGCCACATTAACTTTTATCTTAAAAAATGTTTTATATCGCACTTTTGAAACAAGTTCTATTTGTGCTTTATAAGCATCATGTGGCAATACATATTCAGAGATATTTTTATCAGATAATTTTATTTCAAAGGTTTCACGCACAACTTCCTCGCTCTGGCTTTGAACATCCTCCACTAAAATTTGTGCTAACAACAAGTTATTTTTAGGATAAGGCAGTTTGACAAATATTGTTTTACTTTGTTTTGGCTTAATTTTTTCTGCGATTTTAGCTTTATATATTTCTTTTTCTTGAATTATATTTTTAGAATTTTGCCAATTTAAAACCAATAATAAACTATAATTATTACCTTTATTCCATACTAGCTTACTTTGATTAATTATTTCCAACTCAAATGTAATATTAGAGCTTTTAACTTTTAATGATTTTAGTTTAATCTCAGCTCCCATTGTTTTTTGAAGTTTTTGTAGGCAATTTTCCATTTCTAGCTAACTTGCTCGCCGTTCTAACCAGATAAAATATTTTTATTATTAATTTATTTTCTCATTTTTTGTATAAATTTTCAATAAATCCAAAATATGAGATTTACATTCTGGTTCTAAATTAAGCCTAACTACGATTATTAGGTGAACATCCTGAATTTGATTGCTGCCTTTTCACTGAAACAACGTCACTAATGTTTAATATGCCCTTCATTATTTTATTAAGATGTTCTATATCTCTGATTTCCAACCCAATTTCTATTATAGCAAAGTCTTTACCACGAGTTTTAATAGTTGCATGGGTAATATTCGTTTTATTATCAGATATTTTCCCCAGCACGTCTTTAAAAACTCCAAGCCTATCAATAACTTCGACCAAAACTCTTGCAATATATATTTTATTTCTTTCAGCGTTTGCCCAGCTGATTTCCATCATTCTTTCTTTTTCAACATTCAAAAGACATTTACAATCTTCCCTATGGACACTTACCCCCCTACTTCTAGTAACTACCCCAACAATAGGTTCACCCGGAACCGGGAAACAACATTTGGAAATATGATACAACAAGCCTTCCAAGCCTATTATTTCTTTAGCATTCTTAGCCCTTGGTATTTTAAAGGAAGGAACCTTTGGTTGTTCTTCTTCTGTCTTTACTTTATTTAATATTTTTTTGATTGAAATTTCTCCATAACCCAAAGCCGCCATCATATCAGCTTCAGAATGATAATTAAGCTGTTTAGCAATTTCTTCGAGCTTATTATCTTTATAAATTTCTTCAAGTTTTGATTTTTCTATTTCATTGTCTAGTATAGTGCGCCCTTGGGCTATATGCTGTTCTTTGGTATTTTTCTTAAACCACTGACGAACCCTCGTCCGAGCCTGCGCTGTAGCAACTATATTTATCCAACCAAGCCTTGGATTTGCATTTTTATTAGTTATAATTTCAATAATATCGCCATTTTTAAGTTTTTTATCTAATGGTACGATTCTGCCGTTTACCAGTGCACCATTACATTTATTGCCAACTTCTGTATGGATTCGATAAGCAAAATCTATAGGAACAGCACCATTAGGCAAGTCTATCACATCACCTTTTGGTGTAAATACAAATACCTGATCAGAAAACAAATCCAGCTTTACGTTATCAACATATTCTTTTGCATCCTTGATATCCTGCTGAAACTCAATTAGTTTTCTCAACCAGGAGAATTTTTTATCAGAATCATTAGCAGCATTAACAGAACCGTGTTCTTTATACTTCCAATGCGCGGCAATACCGTATTCAGCTTCTTCATGCATTTCTTGAGAACGAATTTGAACTTCTACGGGTTTTCCTCTAGGTCCTATCACGGATGTATGCAAAGACCTATACAGATTGTTTTTAGGCATTGCAATATAATCTTTAAATCGTCCCGGTATTGGCTTAAATGTGCTATGAATTACGCCTAAAACTTCGTAACATTCTTTTTCATTATCCACTATCACTCTTACAGCAGTCACATCATATAATTCCTGAAATGTTTTTTGCTGCCTTTTCATTTTATTGTAAATACTATAATAATTTTTTGCCCTGCCCATTATGGTAGCATTGATACCTGTATTTCTAAGCCCGGAATGCATTTTAGCTATTATAGCTTGTATAGTCTGATCTCTTTCCATCTTGCTTTGAGAAACCAGTTGAGCAATTTCAAAGTACTTTTCTGGGTTAATATACCTCAAAGATAAATCTTCAAGCTCAGAGCGTATTTTACCCATTCCCAACCTATTGGCTAATGGCGAAAATATTTCTATGGTTTCTTGTGCTATTTCTTTTTGCTTTAGAGGTTTCATATAGTTTAAGGTCCGCATATTATGAAGCCTGTCAGCAAGTTTTAAGAATACCACCCTTATATCATCAGCCATTGCCAAAAACATTTTTCTAAAGTTCTCAGCCTGACGCTCTTCTTTTGAGCTAAAGCTAAATTTACTAAGCTTCGTAACGCCATTCACAAGATTTAAAACATCATCCCCAAATTTCTCCTGAATAGTTTCAGGAGGTGTATCTGTATCTTCCAATATATCATGCAATAGAGCTGCTATAATAGTATCTGTATCAGCCTGCAAAGAAGCCAAAATACATGCCACTTCCACAGGGTGAACAATATAAGGCTCTTCACTAACTCTATATTGTCCTGCGTGCTGTTTTGCCGCAAAGTCATAAGCAGTTTTGATTTTATTTATATCTTCTTCATGTATGTGATGCAATCTTAAAATTGAATCTAAATGAGAAAATAGAGCTCTGTGGTTCATACGCAGTCCAATTTTTTATTAATTAATTAAAATTATTTCGCTAGCAATTTGTTTCAAATATATTATATAATAATTGCTCCTGATAGGTGTAATTTTATTTCTAGCTAATGATACAAAGTACAAAATTATGAATCAAAAAAATCTAAAAATTACTAAACTTAGCGATGGTGTAAAGGTTGATGTAAAAGTTTTACCTAACTCCTCAAAATGTGAAATTTCGGGACTTATAGATAATAGTCTAAAAATAAAGCTGAATGTTCCTCCAATTGAAGGAAAGGCAAATGAAAAATGCATAAAATTTTTATCAAAAGAGCTTAAAGTGCCGAAATCAGCTATTAGCATTGTACAGGGTGAAAAAACAAGAAATAAAACTATTTATATAAAAGGTGATGCTGAAGAGCTATACAGACTGTTGATATCACTTATTTAAACAGACCTATTTTTTTATTATTTATAAATTATTTTTAACAAAAAAAAAGATAAATATATGTTAAAATAATAAAATGATTTAAAAAATATATAAGGTATAGTCATGGTAGAGGCAATCCTACTTATATTAATATTTACTACTATTTATTTGTATATCCAAATAGATGCTTTAAAAAACAATATTTCAGACCTAAAAGAAATACAAAAATGTATGCTGGAGCGTCTAAATAAGATAAGTGCCTCTACCGTAACTGAAGTTAAAACTGAGCCGGCAACTGATGAAATAACAGAGCAAAAAGACGACACTAACCAAACTATTGAAATACAAGAATCACCAATAAGTCAAAATGCTGATGCAGAACAAAAATTTGATGAGTCTGACTATATAAAAATTGAAACTGATGAAATAATCAAACCTTATGATGATAAAGAATCTTATGAACCAGAGCTAACAAAAGAAGAGGAAACCCAAAGACATTATAATATACCTAAGTTCATAGTAGATGATACACAGCGAGTTCCTTTTGAAACGTTCTTTGCCGGGAATATATTGAATAAAATCGGTGCTGTGACTTTTATTTTAGGGATAGGTTTCTTCTTAAAGTATGCATTTAATAACAACTGGATTAATGAGTATATGCAAATCACTTTGGGTTACTTGATTGGTGCTGGTATACTCTGGTTTGCATATAAACAACAAAAAGATGAATCTTATAAGGTCTTTTCTCAGGGGTTTGCCGGAACCGGATGCGCTGTTTTATACTTGGTGACGTATTGTGCGTATAATTTTTATAATATTTTTCCGCATTTTTTCTCCTTTATATTAATGGTTGGTACTACTATACTTACTTTTTATACGGCCTTTAGATTTAATTCCCTTGCTGTTGCCTTTATTGGAATAATTGGAGGTTATTTAACACCTTTTATTTTACCGAGTGAAAGCAGTTCAGGTTTTGGTTTATTATTATATTTAGTATTTTTAAGTATTTTAGTTTCTATTCTTGTGTATAAAAAAGTAGAGTGGCGCTTTATAGAAAGCTTTTCTCACGTTGCTAATTTAATAATATTGCTAAGTGCGATGAACTTATTAGCGGAAAGTAAGATAAGCAGCTTTTTAATGGTGCTTGCTATTTTTTCAAGTTACTTTATTAAAAATTTTTGGGAATTTAAAAAAGAATCAACAATAAGGCCTTTAAATAAATTAATTAACGTTGGGGCTAATATATTTGTTTGTTATGTAATTTCTTACGCTTTATTAGACAAGTTTGGTGATTCTATAACCGCGTTAACTACATTTTGCTTTGCTTTAGTTTATTTTATCCCTCCTTATATTGCTCATAAAAACAACTGGCCTGTTCAAAATATTAATAAACTCTATATCGTTATATCTATTGTACTTATTTTTATAGCTACAGCTATTTTAAGTGATGGTTTTGTCAATATTATTCTTTGGGCAGTCGAAGCCTTTGCTGCATTATACATTGGCGCGAAAATTAATAAGCCATACTTGCTCAAAACAGGTTTATCGCTTTTGATATTTACTGCAACCGCTATATTGGGAGTAAAAGGGTCTATAAATTATACGCCTATTGAAGAATTTATACCGGTTTTAAATTTAAGATTCTTAGCGTTTGCTACAATAATAGCGTTAAGCATCTTGGGCGTTGAGATTATCAAAAAAATAGAGGGCGCGGCAGATAGATTTTCTTTTCATATTAATACCCTTAGGGTACTGTGGACTACCGGGTTATTTGTATTGGTTACCGTTGAAATTAATGATTTAAACTTAAAGTTTTTAAGCACTGCGTCAAAAGATATGGCGGAGATTATTAAGTATAATAAAGCCGTGACGTTTGGGGTGTTGTGGGCTATATACGGCGCAAGGTTAATTAGTTATGGCATAAACCTACCTGTCCTATACTTTGGGTATTTTGTTTACTTCTTATCAATAATAGCTTTATTAAGATACGGATTTTATTTTATACCATTAGAGGGCTTTATACCGATATTAAATATAAGAATGCTTGGCTGGTTAATGCCTACTGCGGCAGCTTTATTCATATCGAGATTGTGTAAAAAGAATGAATTTAAGGATTTCTATAAATATTTAGCGGGCATTTTAATGTTTCTTTATTTAAGTGTTGAAATCTTTACTACTTTTGATTTTATAGCTTTAAAAACAGATTATTATAGTGCTTTAAAATACTCTAAACTTGTTATACTTAGTATTGTATGGGTGATTTATTCTTTATTAATAATAAAAGTAGGAGAAATCAAAAAGATAAAACCCTTTACTATATTGGGTTATACGTTTTCTTCCCTAGCTCTTATAGTGTTTTTATTTAAGGGATTTTACTTTGTGCCTTTAGATGCTTTCATACCTATATTAAATATAAGGGCTTTAGGCTGGTTAAGTATGTGTGGGGCTGCTTTGACTTTAAATTATTGGAATAAAAAGCTAGAAGTAAAGAACGGGTTTAATTATTTATTTTGCTCATTGCTGTTTTTCTTTATTAGTGCTGAGGTTCACACATATTTCAACGTGATAAATGACTCTGATATGATGCAATTGACTTTTTCTGTTGTGTGGCTGCTATTCTCATTTGCGTTAATGAGTGTTGGAATATGGAAAAAGGTGAAGCCTTACAGGTATTTTGCGATGGGAGTTATATCTTTTTCTATTTTAAAGATATTTTTGATTGACCTGGCATTCGTAGGGGAGTTTTACAGGATTATATCATTTATTTGCCTGGGTATTATTCTGTTAGGGGCTTCGTACATGTACCATAGATACAACAAATTGATTAATGACGAGACCGGTCAGGAAGACAAGACAATAAATATTGAGGATAGGGAGTTATAAGAGGGTGAATGATATTGTATTTATACTGTTAGGTCCCATTATATTAGGTATAGGTATTGGGATATATCTGGATAAAGCATTAGCTGTGGAGATTCCCGTATTTACGATGGTTCTTACAATGCTGGGCATTATCACCGGCATGTATAGTGTATTCAAAAAGTATTCCAAATAAGGTGGTAGTCACCACCTTTCATTACTCACCTTGAGTCAATGACTGGCTTAAGCTGTACAGTTCAATTATAACTTTCTTTCAGTGTTACTGATGGACTTTGTTTAGCGCCTCTTGTGCGGATTATAGCAGTTAAAAATTTCACTACCGCC
>JANQLL010000140.1 GCA_028280605.1 Candidatus Gastranaerophilales bacterium | reverse complement strand
TTGTCAAAAAGGAGGATTTAATTATGAGCCATTCGTTCTGGCTACAAATATTTCTCAATTACATTCTATCATTTGTATCAAAGGAAATCGATATAATTTCCTTCAGAAAGTATTTAATCGGTTTAATCTATCAAGAGAAAGGCTTTTCAGTCCATAAAATTTCTACAAACACAAAAGAAAAAAGCATGTGGCAACTTTATGACTTCCTGGAGTCTAAAATAAATTGGAAAAATTTGTTTATCACAAAACCCCACCAAGGCAACGGGGTAAAATATTGTGAAATGGACTTTAACAGTAATTAGCACCCCAAGCTAAGGACACAAAAATAAAATAATCCCGTCTTTTCTATTGAGTAAATAAAGAAGAGACGGGACTTATGCCAATTTTAAAGCATTTTTATTCTTGCACATTCTATGTATTAGCCCTATTATTAAATCAAGATCGTAAGCTAAAACAAACAGGAATATCCAAGCTATTTAATAAATCAACAAAACCTATTCGTAATTTTCTTAATAAGACAGTAGATTTTGATGAATTGTTCCTTAAGTTAATATGCATTCTTATATATAGATTTAAGCTCAGGCTTTTTCTCTATTGACGATACTACATACTCAAAACCGTTTTTAAATGGTATAAATATTCTTACAAGCCTGTTTGACCATGGAATAAAAGGCTATACCAAAGGAGTACAAATAGTTTTTGTATGTTGGTCAAATGGCAAAACAAAGATAGATATTGCATTAGAGTTTATTAAACATGCAGTCAAAATTTCTAATAATAAAAATCTTGGATTCAGAATGGATTCATTTTATTCTGCTAAAAAACTACTTAATTATTTGCAAAGAAATCGTATCTTTTTCTCTATTAGACTACCAAAGAGCCGAAATATTCTATTGAACGGAATACTGACTAGTTTAAAGTCGACTCAAATAGGAGGTAAGGTTGTAAATGTTTGGTTGCCTGCTGTTGGAAAAGTATGGATTACTAAGTATAAAGGCAAATATTATTGTGCAAACAGATGTCCGGAATATCAAAAGCAACTATATGAATGGTATGCTGAACGCTGGTGCGTAGAAACTGTATTCAGATTTATCAAGTCAGAACTTAAAATGCAAGACTGTCAGGCTTTTAAAGCTCAACAACATTTTAATCATATTGGTTATTGCTTTCTTACTTTTGGCTTACTACAAGCAACTTTTCCTTCTCTTAATCCTTATAAGGCTAAGAGAATTATTGAACCTAAGTATATAAAAAAGACGGTAACTCTTAAGCAAGAATACTTTACGGGTACTGCCTAATTACTGTTTAAAAATTTCAAAATTATGATAAAATAGTAAGACAAGGACAGGGGTGCGCTAACACCCTTTTTCTAAGTGTCCAGTAATAGGGGTACAGATCATTTTTTTAAGATGGTACCCTATCTTTGCCAATATATGGTCTGTAATACTGCTCATATCCCCTGCGTGCTACTGTTCCATTGCTAAAAATATAATTCCAGTTCTTAAGGAGCTGCTTTAGTCTATCTGCCGTCTCAATGCTGGGGATTATTTTTGCAAGCATTGTAAATGTTATGCAGTTTCCTTCCTGGCTTACAAACTCCCAAGTCTTGGTCTTGGATAGAAATTTTTTATTTTCTTCTTCTGCCATATCTAGAGTTAAGGCATAATCTATTGGGTAGTGGTTAATTTTTAAGTGATAAATTGTAATTAATAATAAACAATCGTGTAACAAGATCATGCCAGAGATCAGACTTTGAAAAAGCTAATGTTTTTCTAGTATAACGAGCTAATCTTTGCCTAATGGTACAGTTAAATATTTTCAATATGACATGTTTCATCGCTACTTTTGTCCACAGATAAATGGTTTTCAGGAAAAATAGCGTTATAAGTATCCCATAAATCACTAAATTTAAATGTTTCTTTATAATATCGTTCAGGAATTCTTTCCTAAAGCTTTTTACAGCTTTTTTCAGTTCTGTCTCCAATAAAATAAGCAACAATTTGCCTTGTTTTTCAAGACAGTGCGAGCCATAACCATCTTTTATCAATTTTCTTTTTTACAAAAGACCATTCTTCATCTAATTCAAGGATGTCATCCTTTACTTTGATAAGCGTTTCTTCTATCGTAGGCAATTTTTCGCTCATTTTTTTTAGCCATTCTGTTACTGTATGCCTTGATACATGAAATATT
>JANQLL010000104.1 GCA_028280605.1 Candidatus Gastranaerophilales bacterium | reverse complement strand
TGCACTTTTTTCAACATTATTTTAAACCGAGAGACCTTTTATTTCTATACTTTACTTATATTGCATGATCCCTGTCACGTAGTTATTGAGCCGCCAAAGTATGCGCTTAGATTTTATTCAAATTCAAATGATATTATTAATTTTTGTGATAAAAAATTGAGCAAATATATAGCTGACAATGGCATTTTGCAAAAAAAAATATCTGAAGGCATTAATATATCAACGGTTACGCTTGTAAAACTAAATAAAGGAGGACAATTAAGGGACTCAATTCTGATAAAAATTAAAAGTTTTTGTGAAAAGCATAAAAAAGAATATAACTTATCACCCAGTCTGAGAAAAACTATCATCCGGTCCGAGAATTAATTGACCAATCAAGTAAAAGCCTTGCCAAATCTACATTTTTTTCTCAAAGTAGCTGATAAAATTCTCAGAGTAATTGATAGCAATTTAGCCGTTAACTTTTATGTCCCTTTGTATACTTCTGTAAAAAATGGTTAGTAATTAATCTAATAAAGCTACTACATATCTGTAACCGCTTAAAACTCTTATTATTAGGTATTTTTTGACGCTCCAAAACTTTAAATCTTTTTTAATTCAGCTTACCGGATAATTTTATATGACATTATTCATACCTTTTCAGTAAATTGATCAAAACAGTCTTGCCGTCAGATATTCTCCCAGCTTCTATATCAGATAATCCTTTTTCAATTTCCTCATTTAATTCTGTAATGCTGTGCTTTTTAAGCTCATCGAGCTGAAATAATAGCCTTAATTTCATCAGCATTTAAATTTATACTATCAGGATTTTCCTGGATATTATTTACTAAAGCAGTAATTAAAAGTATTAAAGTGGTTAATAGTTGCTGTCCATCAATAATCATATGCTTAGGACAAGAAGACATAGCATATAAGCCTTCTTGAATATAGATAATTGAACCAGTAAAGTGGGCTTTGATATTATAATTTTGGGCTGCGTTTATTATATCATCCCAAAGAGCCTTACATTGAACTGTTGACCAGCTGTAATTTTTCTTATGCAAAGGGGTAATAAACTGTTTATTGCCATCTAAAAGCTTAAATAAGTTTGATTCGTTAATTTTCACTTTTTATTCCTTTCTATAACTGTTATTCTAAACGTGTTTAATACTGCTGATTCTTTGTTTAACAGTCAATAATGCGTTGAAGCGCATCTTCTTTTGAACAATTCTTTAACTTACAAAAAACTTTTAGCCAATCATCAAGTATTTCAAGCTCTTTTTTATAAACCGTCTCAAAATTTCTTTTTGCTTTACCATCTTCCCAAGTAAAAAAGTCTAAAAATACGTCAGCTTCTTTTTTACTAGGTTCAAAAGCTTTTAATTTTAAGTTTTCAATATCTTTTTGAATAATTTCTAAGGTTTCTTCTATTGTCATTTTTAGTTCCTTTCTTTGTTAAATCCTTATGATGTGATTATAGCTTGGGAACTAAAAAATGGTGGTAAAATGGCGCGAAATATGTTCTTATGTTTCGTCATAAATTTTTCTCTCCACAAGGTGGCATACTATTTTTATAGTATTTTGTTTTTAAATTAATGCAATTTTTTAAAGAATATGATAAAATATATAATAAAAATATAGATATAAAATACTTATATTTTTTAAACAATTTTAGCCCTTAACTTTGAGAGTAAATTTTTAATTTTACCAGACAAGAAAAATCAACTACTAATCCTTATAAAAAAATTTAAGTTATGCCAAAAGCTTATAATAACAAGTTAAGATCGGTGATGGCTATCATTAAACTGAATTAATATGTAAATTAGCAGAGCTTCACATGGTTAAAGTAGGGAGTTTATCTTCCTATTCATAACTATATTTAATAAAAAATAAAGGAGAGAGTACGATGACACAAAAAGTATGGTTAAAGGCTATCGACAAAAATAGCATTACTAGTTCGGACTTATTATTAATAGCTGACCTTTGTGGAATCGATGTAGCTGTATCATTGCTAAAGAACGCATCAGGCTTGTGTATTAACATACCAAAAGATGGTTTTAGAACTGCTAAAAGAAAATATATACTAGATAATTATACCGGTACTAGTGTGTCTAGCCAGTTTGCTGCCACGTTTTTGACAATCGGATAGACAATGTTATTTATCAATGCGCTACCTGCTGCATTTGGATGAATTTCATCATAGGTATAAAGGCTCCATTCGCTTTCACCCCAGGCGTTTTGCAAAACAGCGCAGGTCAAGCCATTTGCTGCACAAAAATCTTCAAGAGCTGCAATATACGTAGTAGCGTTGGACCTTAATTGTCCGGGCTTATTCAAGTTAGCGTGCCAAGCTGAACAAAAGACAATTGCTGCATTAGGATTCATCTTGTAAAAGGTATTTAATATTGTGCCTAAATTAGCCGTATAATCCCCAATACTAACCGCCGGTCCGCTACCGTTATCAACAGCATCATTGGGACCAATCGTACATATAATTAAGTCTGGAGTGAAATTACTCCACCAAGCAATGTTATTTACCATCTGAGCACTGGTATTGCCGTTAATTCCTTTGTTTACAAATTGAGTTTTGCCGTAATCATTAATAATAGAGTTATGCACTTGCTTTGGAAACAAATCATAAAGACTACTTTGCTGAATACAAACACGACTATCTCCAACCGCCAGAATCAACCCGCCCATTAGGCTGCCACCTCTGCGCCGAATATAGTGACATACACATCGCCATTAACCGTTGATAAAGCATCAACCTGAAGTGCTCCGAGCTTGTAAATCAACAAACCTTTTAAATCAAGGTTCCAAACCTCTCCTACCCTTATGTTTGCGGTAAATGCAAGGGCTGTTTTTCCGTCTATTCCCTTGCCTATCGCAATAGTGATAAGAGCTTGCCCAGTATCACCAGCCAGATTTGCCAATGATATAGTCAAAGTGTCCAAGAATAAATTATATCCTGAAGCCGGGCTTGTGGCTGGTATTATTACCGTAGGAGTTGATGCCACGACAGAATTACTCCCTGATATAGCTTTATAGCCTCCTTCTCTAGCTTTTCTGGCTAAAAAGTTTTCGCAAGAAGAGACTACCATTTGGCTATTGTTGGTAGAGAAAGGATTTTCTGCGATTTTAGCTACTTGATAGTTGTATTTATCATTTAAAGTCTTAAATTGCATAGTGTTCTCCTATTTTTCTTTCTGCCTAACTAAGTACAATCCAGGAGCTATTAGCATAAATCTGGACATTTGCGCTTGTAGAATTGTAATAAATATCACCTTCTTGCGGGCTTGACGGCTCAGCTGAGGAAGAGCCCCGCCAGTGACAATATGTACCGTTGTGGTTATGAGATGTCGCACTTTTTGTATCAAGCTGGGATTGTATATTGCTCGTTACTCCATCCAAGTATGCGAGTTCTGTGCTTGTAATGTCAGAAACCGTAATATTGTCGCTGGCATCAGATGTTAAAGCTCTTGAGATTGCTAATTTGGTTTTAATTAGACCTGCACAAGCTCCATTAGCTACTCCACCAGCAAGCATATCATCGATTTTTGAATGGCAATCTTTTTGTGTGTTGTCAGGATCGCTGACTACCCAGCAAATATCAGTCGGATTGACATTTGTTAACGGGTCAAATTGTTTTATTGTACTATCCGGCATATTTTTTCCTCCTGTTTCTTAATTCTTATGAGCTTTTACTTTGCAATACATATCCTATTTCATTGCTTCTTATGATATATCCGCTTGCATCAGATAACATGACTTTTGTACTTTGGGATTTCAATATATTTATAGTTGGCTCAACACTGCCAAGTGTGTCTTCATATATTGCTTCGTTGTATTCTCTTACTACCAGCTCAATAAAGTCATTCTGAGCTTCGTTCATTTTGATAATTCTGTATTTTTTATCGGAAAATCCTAAAATATAGTCAGTTAGCTCAATTACGTCGCCAACAGTTCTATTCATGGACTTTCTTGAGACTTCAAAACTTAAAAACATTTGACAAACTTGAGATTGCCTCAAGTAATACCAGGATAATCTGCTTGCTTGCGAGTGATTGGTTACTCCAAGCAAGTCCTGAGTTTTTTCAAAGGGTTGAGTTTCTCTTAAGTAGGAATCCACTTCAGCTCTTGCTGGAACAAAAGTCCAATCATATTTTTTACTGCGATATCTGATATTTACCACGTCAAAAATTTCATCCATCCGAAGCCACCAGGCTTTTAGGTTTCTAATATCTGCACCTGAAAGTTTTTGACTTACGGGTTCGGGCTTATCAATAAACAGATTTCACTTATTATTGCGCTTTACAAGATTGCCACGGAATGCTTTTAGCATCTCAAGAACCCATTCAAAAGAAGATTGTTTGGCATCTACAGCGATATTCAGGGTAAACCTTTTCTCTCCGTTTTCTAAAACCTCATCGCAGTATGCTGCTGACTCAAGAAAGCCGGTGATATCCAGGTCATCGTAACTCAAGCCTATTGAGTTATAGCCTGTCATAAAATCAGCAAGGCACCAGTCCGGATTATCAGGCCATTGAACCGTGTAATTATTCTCATCTGTATAAACCCGAACCTTTTTACCCTTTACAATAGCTGAACACCTAAAGTTACCGTTGACCTACTCATTTGCAGTTACTGTAAAAGCTAAATATGCATCGTATTTTAATTCGCCTACGTTTTCTGCTTTTTCCTCTTGAGAGTTGCCCAGAACTCTATCGTCTATGTTTTGCCCACCATCACCATAGTAAGGTGTATAATTTGCTCCTATGATATTTGCTATAGGGATATTGTTCAGCCTTATATCCTCATCATACCCTTCGATTTCACCATCACCAAAGCTGATAAGCCTGTGTACTGTTTGCGTACCATCTTGCCAGATAACATTGCCGAACATTTTAACTTCACCGTAGATCATAGGAATTGAAAAGTTGGAATTTGCCTGGGTAGTGCCAAATTCGTATGTGGGGATGGTGAGTGTTTCGTTGTACGACTTTTTCCCGCCGCCAAAGAGTGCTGAAGTTGCCTTGTTAAGTCCGTATGCAACTGCCAGATTAGTTCCTGCAGCAAGTGTAAAAGATGTTGCAAATGCAACGCCCATACCAATATTGGCGGCAATTGCACCGCCGCCCAGTACGGCATTTGTAGCTGTGCCAACAGCGGTTCCTATAGCTATTATTGCACCTGCGACTAATTCTGCCATCTAAACACTCCTATTGCTCTGGGGTCTTTTCTGTTTATGTCATAATGGATATATTCAAGGCTTTTGCCCCTGTTTATATGGACAGATGTATTAGCATTAATAACTACATAGATATGAAATTTACCAAACTGCCTAAATAAAATAATATCTGCGAATTTTTCAGGCTTTAAGCAATATTTAAAAACCTTTGAAAACTCATTGAAAATCAAAAGGGTATTAAATTCATTCGGAGATATTTTTTGCTTTGGAGCTTTTGGGTACAATAAATACACGGGCAACAAACAGCCTATATCGTTACCTTCATTGATTCAAGAATATATATGGCTCTTGAATCATTATCCTGAAGAGCCTTTATTAGCATTGCCCTGCCAACAAGGGCATAAAAGTCAGCTGAGGAGTAATTTGTTTGAATGCTGCCGTCTGAATTAAAATCAGATGGTATATCAAGACCGGTTTTAAGTCTGAAATACAGGAATGTAGTCCATTTATTAAGGATTTGCGAGCAATAGCCTATTTGAGAGGCTGTTAAATTATTTTTTTGCAAGTAGGCATCAGCTACATTTGCAAGCGTTCTGTACTGGAATCCTGCCCAGTTAGTGTTAGGGTCAGGTCCTGACCAGGTCCACTCGGCGATATTTCCATAAACTGAGTTCTCGCCCAGATTTCGCAAATATACCGGTATAAAAGGGCCTTTTTTACCAAATCTTTTTTCATACTCTATTTGGGCATCATAGAGAAATTTTAACGACACATCAATATTATTATTTGAATCTAGCCAGGTGTAAGGATTAGTATAGCCTGTATAACTTCGGGCACGCCATCCCATAAGCCCTAGCTCTGAGTACTCAAGCGTAAAAAGTGGAACTCCGGCGTAAGCATACACATCATCATTACCGTCTTGAATGCGCGCATAGGTTATATCAAAATACCCGGAGGTTGTTTGTCTTGTTTCAAATTTTAATGTTTCAACATTTGTATCGTTAAACACATCGTGATTATTTATTATTACGGATGCTATGTGTATGCTTCCGCTGTCATTATTGTCCTGCATCCATATTTCAAAATTTTGAACAGGATGAGCAGGAGTTAATGCAAAATTATTATCCAAATCTAAATCATATTCTGCGCTACCCGCTATTAGTGATGCTAAAGTAGATTGCTGAAGGTTATTTGCGTCTTTTATTTTAAAATATACATTTCTGGCTGAATCGCTGTTTAAAATTATTCTTAAAATATCACCTGAAAGTGGCGCTCTTTTTGTTAAAGCCCTTTGGGCTTACGAGGTTAGAATTGGCTCTAATTGCGCGCTCGATGTTATATACAGAAAAAGCCTCTTTGTTGAACTCGAATATATCAACTTTTTCAAGTTCTGATTCTATTTCCGGGAATAGATAACTTGCAATAAAGGCGTTGTTGGTGTAGCCTCTTGCAACTTCCGACAGATAGACCTTTATTCTTAATTCATCCAGTCTACCCAATTTGTATCTCCTTTATTTTTATATATTTAGCTTGTTTTTTGTTTTTCTACCTTTGTTTTTTATTATTTTTTAAATACTTTTTATTTTTTATTTAAAATATTAAAAAATTAAATAAAAAGAAATAGAAAAAACGTAGTAACTAGCTTTGCAGCTTTAACAATGCATCCCTAAAAAAAATATCATCCTTTTCACTCATTAATTTAGCCTGGTTGTAAATTTTTAAACTCTCTTCAGTTGCATTTTCAAAGCTTGTAACATCGAATTTATTCTTGTCCTGCTTGTTTTTTGTAGCGATTTCATTAAATTCTATTTGTTTGGGAAGAGTTTTTATGAAGGTTTTAAATTCGTTAATAGTGTTGTCCTCACTAAACTCAGATACATTATCAAGCTGCATAAATATCTTAAGGCTTGAATCTTTCTGAGGTGGTGTCAGGTTTCCGCTTGCTATTTGCAGGTTAAGAAATTGTTCAAACTCATTCCTTTTTACTTGCTGTTTGAGTTTTTGCAGGTCTTTTTCAGTCTGTTGTCTTAAGTTTTCAGTTGCCTGGAATGTTCTTACTTATTCTTTTAGAGACTTTACGTGGTTGTTAATCCCTTGAAGGGAGTCAACTATGTTACTTTGGTCAGCTTGATGATTAAAATTAATTATTTGATTTTCTATTTCTGATATTTTCTGCGATAGTTTTCCTATTTCAGTTTTAAAGCTGGTTTCGGGCGTATTCATGTCTAATTCAAAAATATACACATCAGACTCATCTTCTTTAAATTCAACGGGTTCCATACCTTTCACCTGAGGGACAGCAGCACCTAAAAACGATACAGCCTTTAGATAGGGATTCTTGCCCTCTAATTCTCTATAAATTTCAATGGAAATTTTTTTGTATTTACCTGACTGCACGTAGTCTTTAAGGTCAGGTGATATATCTCTAAATACTGCTTTTAGCTTGCTGTTTTCAGTTTTTAGTCCTGACACCCAGCCAAAAGCAGGTCCTTTCTGTTCATGATCCAGAGTAATTGGAGCTTCACAGAACTTTGGATCGTAGTTGTCGGCAAGAGCCTGGAGGTCATTGTCAGAAAAAACTCCTTGCGGGTAGTTTCCGGCTTTAAAAACTTCGAAAAATTTCATTACTTCTCCTTTCACGCAGGCAAGAGAGCCTAAAAATACCCTCCTGCCCGCAATTGCATTCCCTTATATTAATGGTTCTTTGGTAACGAGTCTTAATCCTGTATTGGCTATTCCAAGCAGTGCAGCTTGAATTTCGGGCGGTATAACGTAGCCTGTTTGGCTTTGTACAATCAAACCAAAAATCGAAAGAATGTTAATCCAGAAAGTTTTTGACTTCCAGAATTTTTTACCGCCTGTAACCTTGTTATTTACTTTAGGCATGACTTTTCCTCCAATCAGTAAATAAATATGGGTGTGGAAAATTTTCAAATTCAAAAGGCAGTATAAAGCTTGCAAAGAGAGACTTTCAAGTGAAAAATTACCCTATAAAATTACAGCGTAAAATTGTACTGCAAAATTACGCTATAAATTTTCATTTGAAGTTTAATTCTTAAATTATTAGCCTGTAGAAAAAGGGGCAAATTTTTTTTGAGCGGGAATTCAATCCCGCGTTCTTTCTTCTTAGAAAAGAATGGAGGGTATTTTTTATGACTGAAACAGTCTTATTTCTTGAGCTTATTAAGAACATAGGCTTCCCAGCAGTTATTTTTATTATTTGGTACATCTATCACAAGGCGCAAGTCAAAATATTTGAAGATATTATAAACAATAATTTTATTGTTTTAAAAGATTTGCTTGAAACTAACCAGTATCACGCAGCTCTTTTGTCAAGGATAGAGAGTAAAATTGATACTAATTTATGGTGTCCGATATTAAAAAAGGAGCTTTTAAACAAAGGTGATGAGTAAATTTCCTTTAAAACAGTCAAAAGCAGAGATGAGCTTTATGAGTTTGCCAGGTACTTAATGAAATCTATAAAGGCAGATTTGCAAAATGGCGAGACTGTATATCAAAGCAGATTTTATACTTTCACAAGAATTTTGTCTCAAATAACTAAAGTGAAAGAGTATGAAGATATTGTAACCCGTAAAGACGATAAACAAAACAAAGGCATAACTCCTGATGTGGTAAAACTCATTGAGCAAGAGGTTTTAGGAATAAGTTATGAGTAAAATGCAAAATATTCTAAAGAAGTATTTTCTTCCGTATCAGCTCAAATGGCTTAATGATGAGTCTGCAATAAAGATATGGCAGAAGTCCAGAAGGATTGGAGCTACGTATATTCAGTCTTATGAAGATGTGAAAGATTGTATGCTTAAAAAAGTTCCTTCTGTTTGGTTTTCATCCGCTGACGAATCTGCTGCAAGAGAGTATATTACTTACTGTGAGCAGTGGGTGAGCCTGTTTGACATTGCTGCAAAGTCTGTTGGCAATGTTGTGATTGACTCTGACAAAGACATTAAGGCGCTTGTAATTGAATTTTCGAACGGAACCAAGATACATGCATTAAGCTCGAATCCTAAAGCTTTTAGGAGTAAAGGCGGCAAGGTTGTACTTGATGAATTTGCTCATCATAATGACCAGGATGAACTTTGGAAAGCAGCAAGACCTTGTGTTACGTGGGGTTATCCGATAAGAATTCTATCAACCCATAACGGGCAAAGCTGCAGGTTTTTTAAATTTATTCAAGAAGTTGAAAATGGCCGGTTGAACTGGTCGCTTCATACGACATCCATTCAACTTGCGGTGGATGAAGGCCTTGTTGATAAGATTTTACAGAAAAAAGTAACTGAAGAAGATAAACAACTTTGGCTTGATGAGCAAAGATCAAATTGTTTTGACGAGTATACCTGGCTTCAAGAATATTGTTGCATTGCAATAGACGAAACCTCGGCGTTTCTTCCTTATGACCTGATATCAAGCTGTGAAGCAGATGATATTTTAAAATCTCTTGATAATGTTAAAGGCGATATATATGTTGGTATGGATATTGGCAGAAAGAAAGACCTTACAGTTATATGGGTTTTAGAGTTTTTAGAAAAAATTAAATATACAAGAATGCTTAAAATTCTTGAAAAAACACCATTTCATATCCAAGAAGAGGTTTTAAACAGTATCTTAAAGCATAAAAATTTAAGAAGATGCTACATTGATACAACAGGTTTGGGTATGCAACTTGCTGAATCAGCACAAAGGAGATTCGGTAAGTATCGAGTTGAGTCTGTAACTTTCTCCGGCAAGGTAAAAGAGGAGCTTGCATACAATTTAAGAACCAATTTTGAAGATAAAACAGTGTATATTCCATCTGAGCACAATATTAGAGAGGATTTGCATTCTGTAAGAAGGGTTACAACAGCAGCTGGTAATATTCGTTTTGATGTTGAAAACTCTGATGTTAACGGGCACGCTGATAGATTTTGGGCATTAGCTCTGGCTTTATACGCTGCAAAGAGTTCAGTCGGTCCCATTCACATAGCCACAAGAAACAGAAGAGAAATGTATAAACTTACCAGATATTACTAGAATTTGCAAGTATTTCTAAAGTTCTATTCATGAAGTTAAGCTAGTAACGATTTAAAGAGATGTTTTGAATTTAGCATAGTTTGTTATGCCGAGCAGGATAAAAATTTAATATGCGAAGACTCAGGTGCGTCTTAGGCAATGTTTAAGGAAAGGAGAGAAAGGGCGTTTTGCTCTGATAAAAAATGAAAAAATTATGGATAAACGAAACTGAATATATATTTTTTAAAGAGAATAAAAAAAGGCTTTCTGATGAAATCGCCACCAGGAAACGCTCTTTTGACTTTTATTCTCTTGGGTTCAATTTGCCGGATCCTGATCCGATACTAAAAGAGCAGGGTAAAGATATTAGAATTTATCGCGAGTTGCTCTCTGATTCTCACGTATGGGCGTGTGTGCAGTCAAGAAAGTCAGGGATTTTATCTCTTGAATGGGAATTAAACAGAGGCAAAGCCAGATCTAGGCAGGTAAAAATTATTGAAAATATTTTCAACCAGCTTGATTTGACTACAATAATCAGTGAAATACTTGATGCTTCGATGTTTGGATTTCAGCCTCTTGAAATTATATGGCAAAAGGCTGGCGAGTTAATAATACCAAGGGAAATAAAGGCTAAACCTGTTGAATGGTTTGTGTTTGATGATGAAAACAACCTAAAATTAAAAACCAAAGAAAAAAGACTGGGCGAGTTTTTGCCTGACAGAAAGTTTTTATGCCCTCAGTATAATCCGAGTTATCAAAATCCTTATGGGGAAAGAACTTTATCGAGAAGTTTTTGGTCTGTGGTATTCAAAAAAGGCGGGATGCGATTCTGGGCTTTATTTACTGAAAAGTACGGAATGCCTTTTTTAGTCGGAAAACATCCCAGGGGTGCAAGTAAAGACGATACTGAAAGCCTTGCTGATTTGCTATCCTCTATGGTGCAAGATGCAATTGCGGTTATACCCGATGATTCAAGCGTTGAAATACTCGAAGGCTCGAAAAATTCGTCAGCTGAAATCTATGAAAAATTAATAGATAAGATGAATGCAGAAATATCTAAAGCCATACTGGGTCAGACATTAACAACCGAGATAGGATCAACAGGCAGTTATGCAGCATCAAATACGCATATGGATGTAAGAAAAGATATTATTGATTCTGATAAAAAACTTGTTGAAAAGACTTTAAATCAGCTAATCAAGTGGATTTATGAGATTAATTTTACATCTGAGCAAGTGCCGGTTTTTGAGCTTTATGAAGAGGAGGATGTTGATTTAGCGCTTTCTCAACGGGATGAAATCCTTACAAAAACTGGCGTTAAGTTTACAAAGGAATACTTTATTAAAACTTACGGTTTTGAAGATGAAGATATTGAGGTTATTAATGAAATCAAGGAAAAGCCTCAGGATAATTCTTTTAAGCAATTTGCTCAAGCTAATATTAACGGGCAAGAAGAAATAGATGAATTAGTGTCTGTTTTTGATTCGGATTCATTGAGTAAACAATCAAAAATCATTTTAAAACCCATACTATCTTTATTTTATGAATCTGAAAGTTTTGAAGAAGTTTATGAAAAGCTTTCAAATGTTCAGGTTAATTCAAAACAATTTGAAGAAGAAATGGCTAAAGCTTTGTTTTTAGCTAAAGCATGGGGCCTTATTGATGCTGAATACGAATAATTAACCTAAATATATTGCTTGATACAAATTAAGGAGGGAGTTTTATGACGACGGATTTAAAATACCTGATTAATTTACCGCCTGAAAAGGCTATACAGTACTTAAAAGGCAAAGGCTACAAGCTGTCCTGGGACTGGCACGAAGTCTGGCAAGATGCCCATAAAAAGGCTTTTACTGTTGCTAAAGCAATGAGAGAGGATATTTTACAGGATATTAAAGAAGCTGTTGATAAAGCAATGGTTGAAGGGCAAACTTTTCAGGAGTTTAAAAAGAATTTAGAGCCCACCTTGAAGAAAAAAGGCTGGTGGGGGGAGCATAAAATCATTGATAAAGACAAAAATGTTGAAACTGTTCAGCTTGGCTCTCTTTACAGGTTGAAAACAATTTTCAAGACTAATATTCAAACTTCATATATGGCCAGCAGATACAAAACACATAAAGACAATGCTGATAATCGTCCTTACTGGCAATATATTGCAGTATTAGATCAGCGCACACGCAGAGAGCATATAGAGCTGCACGATAAGGTATTCAAGCACGATGATCCGTTCTGGGACAGTTTTTATCCGCCTAATGGCTGGGGTTGCCGGTGCAGAGTCAGGGCTTTGGATAAGGATAACTTAAAAACTAAAGGGTTAAAAGCAGAGCAATCAAAGGGTAAGCTAAGTGAGGAATACAAGCTTGTTTCAAAAAAAAGCGGATTATTAAAGCCTGTAACTGTTTATACTAATTCGTCTACGGGCAATAAAATTGCTCCTGATGTGGGCTGGAGTTACAACGTTGGTAAGGAATAGGATAATTATTTAACAAAGAAAGGAAGTTTAAAATGACTTGTGATAAAAAATGCTTAATAAACTGGGTTGGCGGCAAAAGATTGTTAATACTACAGCCGTAATTAACAAATAGAAAAATTTTACGTCTATAAAAGTTACTGCAGAGCAAAGTTTTAAGTAGTAATAAATAGAGGTAAAATTAA